>CAZOGR010000147.1:0-4217 GCA_964579355.1 uncultured Dehalococcoidales bacterium
GTGTATCTGGATAAAGGCTACGCCGTCACGGAAAAACTTATTCTCCACCTGCTGGAGGACGAATGGGAAAAAGCCCTCAGCAAACCCGCCCTGATTGACTACAAGTCAAAATTGCAGGAACTGATTCAGTCACAGGAACAGCGGATTCCTACTTACCATATCACCGGAACGCACGGACCCGACCACATCAAGGTTTTCAACGCCGAAGTCAGGCTCGATGATAGGGTACTGGGCAGCGGTTCCGGCAAGAGCAAGAAACAGGCCGAATCCGAAGCCGCCCGGCAGGCCCTGGAAAAGTTGTCCTGACTCTTTACATGAGAATCATGCTTTGGTACACTTCAAAGAGAAACGCTGTTTTTCAAACAGTAAGACGGAGGTGCTATTTTGGGAAAAAGCGATAAACCGAAGCGCGAAGCTAAAAAAGTTAAAAAAGATACCAAGCAAAAAGTGGTATCAACCAACATCGTACCCCCTCCGATGACGGTTGAAGTCATCCGCAAGGAACGGAAAAAGAGGGACGAGGACGAGGATTAGCGTTTACCGGCTTTCTCCGGTTGAACTGTCAACCGGAAACCGGTTCACTCGCCGTTAATAACGCGAACTACCGGCCGGCGTATCACCTTGATTACCGGCCGGCTTCTATTTTCCACCAGAGGAGTCAGCAATATGCCGGAAACAGCGGCTTTTCATGCCGTTATTCACGGAAGGGTCCAGGGAGTCTACTTTCGGCTTGCCACGAAGAAGAAAGCCGGAGAGATAGGAGTGACCGGCACAGTACGCAATCTTCCCGGCGGTACAAGTGTCGAGGTTATCGCCGAAGGGGATTCACTACAACTTGAGGCACTTCTGGAATTCCTTAAGGAAGGACCGCCCGGAGCCTGGGTAACAAAAACCGAAATCAACCGTACCGCTTTCACCGGGGCATACCAGGGCTTCGATATCATCCGCTAGAACCATCAACAGCCGGGCATATCAGACGTCAAGGTCTTCCCTGGCTTCATCGATGAGGTCGAGGTATTCCGTTTTTATGTCGAGTTCGTCGCTGACTTCACGGTCTACCTCGTATGGCTCGCCGACGAAAATCTTACCGTAATCCTCGGCATCTCCGTAGATGGACTCGTCCCGGCTGGTGAACTTCTGACGGGCCTCGACGATACCGAGATCGAACGGGAGAGTAAAATACAGGTCGGTGATGACCCGTTCGATTCCCTGACTGTGGAGGGTCTCCCAGCCGGTGAGCTCGCCGGTGCTGTATTTCGAAGCCGGCAGAAGCGTCAGCATGTTCATAATACTGAGGCTGCCCATGTCTTTGACTATTTTCAGGGGAGCGACCGAAATGAGGTAGTCGCTGGAGAGGATAACGTTCGGTACCCAGAAGGTCGGCACCACGAGGGGCTTGGTGAGGGGATTATCCACCTCGACCCAGATGCAGTCTTTGACATCGAGCATCAACACTCTGGGAAAATCGTAGCCGAGGGACTGGTAAATGGGGTAGATAGACTCGCCGCCCCGGGTTCCTTCCAGAATCAGGATATCAGCATCGCTTATCTGCCTGATTCCCCGGATAATCGCCGCCAGTATGTCGCGGCTGGTCGTGACCGGATAAGGCTCGCTATACCCTGCGCTCGGCTTTATCAGCACTCGCCGCGCTCTCGATATCGTCGCCGGTGCCTGGAATACAAACTCCGAAGCGTCACATTTCAATTCGCTCTATCATCCTTGCGGAGGGCTTTGCTTGTTACCTGGCTGGTTTCAATACCACCACCTGTGTCGCGGCTGGCAGCTCTCCGATTTTATAATCTACTTCACTTGAACTCATTATGGTGAGATTTGTTTTTCCAGTGGTGAAACTCTCGATTCCCTCTACCGGGAACTCGGGACACCGATTGTTTTTATAGTGCATGGGAATGACGACGGCCGGTTTGAGTACCTCGATGACCGAATCAGCCGTAGCGGCATCGATGGTGAAGTTACCGCCGACCGGTATCATCAGGATATCAGCTTTACCGATAGCGACCGCCTGTTCACCGGTCAGCATATGGCCGAGGTCGCCGAGATGGCAGACCTTGAGGCCGTCTATTTCGAAACAGAAGACGATGTTGGCGCCTCTCTGGCTGCCGCCGGTATCATCGTGGCAGGTTTCGATTCCCCTGATTCGTATTCCTCTTACCTCACGGGGGGCAACATTCTTAATGACTTCCGGTTTACCTGTCACCGCTGCCACATTGCTGTGGTCGCCGTGGTCGTGGCTAACGGTGACGATATCGGCGGATTCATCGATTTTCCCGTACTCAAGACCGAAAACTGCGTCATAGGGGTCGGTCATGAGTTTCGTCCCGTTTGCGGATGTCAGGATAAATGTCGAATGTCCAAGCCATTTTATTTTCATCAGGCAGGCACCTCCCTGTTTATGATTTACCCAGCTTCATCACGAGATTAACCAGCGTCCGCACCGGCACGCCGGTCGCTCCTTTGACGGTGTAGTTCCGGGTTTTATCCGAAAGAAACATGCCGGCGATATCGAGGTGTACCCAGGGAACATCCCCGACAAACTCACCGAGGAAGTGAGCGGCGGTTATCGAACCGGCGTATTTACCGCCGGTGTTTTTGATATCGGCGACATCGCTTTTATTGAGTTCTTTATAGTCGTCATACATCGGCATCTGCCAGATGCGTTCGCCGACTTCCCGTCCGGCGGTAATGACGGAATCGGCAAGTTCCTGATTATTGGAGAAAGCGCCGAAGCAGACATCGCCGAAGGCGGCAGCCATGGCTCCGGTGAGGGTAGCGGTATCGACAATTCGTTTCGCTCCCCGCCGGCGGGCGTAGCCGATAGCGTCCGCGAGGATAAGGCGGCCTTCGGCATCGGTCGAGATGATTTCGATAGTTGTACCGCCCATGGCAGAAATGACATCGCCCGGTTTAAGGGCTTTTCCGCTCGGCAGGTTTTCGGTAGCGGGAACAATCCCCAGAACATTGACGGAGGGTTTCAGTTTACCAATGGCTCCCATGGCGGCAATTACGGCCGCGCCTCCGGACATATCGCCTTTCATCTCTTCCATGCCTGAAGAGGGTTTAATCGAAATGCCTCCAGAATCGAAGGTAATCGCTTTGCCGATGAGGGCAATATCGATATCCGGCGAGGTGGTACCGTTATACGATAAAACGATAAATTTCGGCGGCTGTTCGGTGCCGGCCGAGACGCCGAGAAGTCCGCCCATGCCGAGTTCGTCCATCTGTTCCTTTTCGAGGACTTCAAGGCTGATACCAGCCTTAGCGGCGATGTTTTTAGCAGTGGCGGCCATAATCGTCGGGGTCATGAAATTCGCCGGCGAGTTGACCATGTCGCGTGCCTGAAGTACCGCTTTACCGATTATCTCGCCTGTTTTCCTGCCTTCTTCAAGAAGGGAAAGGTCTGCGGAATCGGGGGCTATAATCGAAAGGTTTTCCAGTTCGCCGTGTTCCGCCTTTTTCGTAACATGGTGGCGGAAGGTGTAGGTACCAAGGAGCGCGCCTTCGGTAATACTCCGGACGATTTCGTTATCCGGTACGGGTGAATTTTCGAAGAGAAGGGCGGCGGCTGTGGGGATATCCTGCTGTTCGATGGTGCGGCAGGCTTCGGCGTACGCGCCGCGAATACGGTCGGCAGTCAATTCGTCGCGTTTGCCGAGTCCGAGGATGAAGACACTTGAAAAAGGAAGTTTTCCGAGGGTAAATATCCGGGTAATCCGGTTGAGTTTTCCTTTGATTTCGCCGGAACCGATAAGCCGGGTGAGGTGATTATCCAGGGCGCTATCGAGAGTTGCCATTTGTCTATCGGCAGTTCCGGAATCTTCGAAGACAGCCGCGATAACAGCGCCGGCTTCGATATCGCGAAGGGCAATACTCGTTACTTTTAATTCCACCCTGACCTCCTTAAAATTGTATTAAGTCCGGGTTTACCTTGTATTCAAACACTCTCCATTTCGATACTTCCGTATTGAATGCCTGAATTCAGTGACAATTCGCTTGAAGTAAGGTTTTAGGAATTATGCGCAGCTTCGGTTCGGCGCCGGCTTACCTCGTAACGGCTCTATCGTTTTTACAATCGCCCCTATGAGGCAGCCTCAATCCATGTCAGCAGCTTACTGGAAACAAAATACCACTCTTACATTATAGGACTTTTTTTAGCATTACGCCATACATTTCCCGGTTTATTCATCAGCATTGTTACCGGA
>CAZOGR010000148.1:0-4205 GCA_964579355.1 uncultured Dehalococcoidales bacterium
GTTACCGGTCAGGATATTCATGTCATGGGTGGACTTGACCTGTTTACCTACTAACGATAACCGATGAAAACGTACAAACTGAAAAAAGGACGGGAATTTTCCCGTCCTTTTCGTTCCTGAAACTGAACAACCCGTCATGCTCTGAAATGCTTAAATCCGGGAAGATATTCCCTGTTCTGCTCAAGCATTTCGTTCGTCATCTCTTTTATCTCGGCGAGAGAGAGAACGGCGGCAGTCAACGGGTCATACGCTATCGAATGAAAAACCAGCGTCGGGTCGCCGGTTAACGCTGCTTCAACAGCCATCTCTTCTGCCATGACGTTTACCTGGTCGAGGGGAGCACATTGAGGCGGCAGGTCTCCGACATATACCGGATGAAACCCCTCTTTATCGACGAAAACCGGTACTTCAACGCAGGCTTCCCGGGGAAGGTTAGTGATAAGTCCGGTATTTTTCACGTTTCCATTAAAGCGAAAGACTTCACCTCCCATCCGGGCGTTGACAATGTATGCTGCGTACTCGGTGCCTCTTTCGAGACTGATGGGCGTCTCTTTCGAGAGAAATGTATCTGTCTCTGTTTTCCAGGTTTTCTCTGAATTACGGTAGCTTTTCAGTATGAAGGCATGCTCTCCGGGATTCCAGTTTGTCCCGTGAGTGCAGTACTTTTCAATAAGGTCCGGGCGTTTCCGAAACCACCAGTTATATTCGGAATTATGGCCGCTCGATTCGGTGACGTAGTATCCCAGGTGACGGAACATTTCATTGCGGACTATTTCCCGGTTATAGGTTTCGTCTTTTTCAACTGCCTGACGCAACAGGGGATAGGCATCCTTGCCATTCCACTCGAATTTCAGGTACCAGGCAAGGTGGTTGATACCTGCACAGGTATAGGTGATTTCTTCGAACGGAGCTCCTATCCATTCCGCCAGCATCGCTGCCGTCCCCTGAACGCTATGGCAAAGGCCGGTTGCTCTTACTGCTGATTCTCTCTGGATAGCGCGGCAAACCATCGCCATAGGATTTGAATAATTCAGGAGAATGGCGTCCGGACAATACCTCTCGATGTCTTTCACGATATCCAGCATTACCGGTATCGTCCGCAGCGCCCGGAACACCCCGGCAGGTCCCCGGGTATCACCGATATTGATATCCACACCGTACTTCATGGGAATGGTGATATCGTATTGCCAGACCTCCGTACCGCCGGTAAGAATGGTGGTAACGACAGCATCGGCTCCTTTCAGAGCGTCTATCCGGTTCATTGTTGATTCTACCTTTGCCGGATAGTGTCCCATTTCGATAATTCGTTTGACGGCGCGAGTTGAATATTCGAGCCGTTCGGCATCGATATCCATCAGGGCAAGAGTTGCGTTTTCAAGTAACGGAAAGGTCAGGATATCCCTGACCAGATTATTGGTAAAAGTCAGACTGCCGGCGCCGATAAAGGTTATTTTCATCATTTGTTTTCCTTTGTGATAGTTTATCTTTTTTCAAACCGGAAGACATTCCAGGAGAGCTTCCTGGCTGTGGTAGATATTATCCCGTCCCTGAATTCTGCTGCAGATCTGACCGATGGGACGATACTGTTCGGGTTCTCGAACGAATTCACTGCACTTAATTCGTCGGTAAAAAGCTGTATCTGCTCAATAAAGGCATATCCCTCGAATCCCCGCACATCCAGTTCAAGAAGGGTATCCTCTTCCCAGTTACGGTTAATGACAAAAACGGTGAGTTTGCCATTACTTTCATCGAAAGCGGCGGCTGACTCGATATAAGGAACATTATTGTGAGTATCGTACTGATGGAAGTCGCTGGTCGCATATCCGGGGATATCATACGAGGCGCAATCCACTGACGGCAGGAGTGAGGTGCCTTGCGCGAACTTTATCAGGTGAGTCGTCGGATAGTATGCGGCAGACCTCCAAACGTGCTCCCGGTTTGAAGCGGCGAGGGCATTTAGTCCACCGGTCATGCAGCCGATTTTTATACGATCGGCATGCCTCATGAAAAGAAGCATCGTTGATGCTGAGGTAAGTGCCTGCAGTATCTCGTAACTTTCGCGGGGCATCGTCCTGGTTCCCCAGTTATCCGGGTCGTGGTGAATATACGTTCTGTTCGGATTGAATTCATAGAATGTCGAGATATTCTGATAGCTACCTCTGCCATGGTGAATTTCTCCGGCAGGCTCCATCATGCTGCCGTATTCATCGAAAGACAGCATCATCTTTTTCGGAGAACGCAGTTTCGTCTGGACAAAATCACACAGGCTGATTTCCGTTCTGATATAGTCCTCGAACATGGCCGTACCGCCAAGCAGGGCTCCCAAATCACCCGCAGGTGCCGAATGGTAGTGATGAAGCGAAATATAGTCGACCGTTTCATAACATTCCTGGAGTACTTCAATATCCCATTGAGGGTATGTGTGGAGGAATGGAGAAGAAGAGACGCAGGCAACGGTTTCGATTTTCGGGCATACCCACTTCATTGCTTTCGATACTTCATGGGCAAGAATACCATACCCTTTCGGATTTTTCTCCCACGAACCAATCTGCCAGGGGCCGTCCATCTCATTACCGAGATACCAGGTCCGGACGCCGTATGGTTTTTCATGGCCGTATTCCCTGCGTAAATCCGACCAGTACGTACCGCCTTCATGATTCGTATACTCAACGATGCTGATGGCATCGTTGATATCGCCTGTTCCAAGGTTGATAGTGTACATTGGTTCGAATCCGACGCGTTCTGCCCACTGGAGGTACTCGTCGTGACCGATATCGTTAGGAATATACTGGAACCAGGCAGGGTCAAGGTGTGTTTTCCTCTTTTCTTTTGGGCCTATGGAGTCTTTCCAGTCCCATCCGGATACAAAATTACCGCCCGGCATTCGTACGACCGGAAGTCCGGTACTTTTCAGAGCCTCGATGAAATCTTTTCGAAAACCTTTGTCATCTGCCGTTGGATGTTTGGGATTATACATGCTGCCGTTAACCATGGAGCCGATAGGCTCGAGGAATGCTCCGAATAGTCGGGGAGATATATCGCCGTTTTTAAATGCAGGATGAACGGTAATTTTCGCTGATTTCCTCATTGATGCTTCCTCCTCCGTTTTTTTAAACGTATCGTATTGAATGGTACAAAGTATATATCACAGTGACTATGCAGAAGCAAACGCCGTGAACATCGGAGAGCGATGATACCAGATTGAACCGATTGTTGAAGGATTAACCGGCCGGAGATTGAGAACAGGTTTATCGCTCGGCTTCGATAAACAGCATGACTCATAACGATTTGGTAACGGAAGCTGAGGTGAAGCTCGATGAAAGCCCGGGAAAAAGCGGAATTTGTTTAATACTGTCGTAAAGGCTTTACCCGGCTCCGGAAAGAGCCCGGGCGACGGTTCGGCTTATTAATCATGTGTGTATTGTTGCGCGTATGAAACATGTTACAATAAAATGAAAAAAGAAAAGAGATGCAGTTTTCATGAAAAAATTACAGAAATAATGGATAATCGTTCGGAAGAACTATTTCGGAGCGCAAGCAATAATGATTCAAAACGAAAACGAAAAACAGATATCGATTGATTTTAACTATCAACTGTGGGTCATGCTGGACCACTTAAGATACGTAATTTATAAAGCCAGAAGAAAAGAGCTTGCCAAGTATAAAATAACGCCTGAACAAGCTCAAATTTTGTATAACCTCGGTCATATGAACTCGATTACCCTGAATAAACTCGTGGAGTATACGCAGCATCAACACCACTCTATTTCGACATTGATAAACAGGATGGAGAATAAAGGACTGGTTACCAAAACAAAGATACCGGGAAAAGGAAAGAAACTATACATTTCGATTACGGAAAAAGGACAGGAATTATTAGGAACTATGTGTAGAGAATCCTTTACCGGGATATTTACCTGCTTGTCAGTGGACGAAAAACAGGAAATGATTACTTCTATGAGTAAATTACTCATTAATTCCTATAAAGTGCTTGGCAATGAAAATACCCCTCTTTGTATTAACGATTTGAGTCGTATAATGACATTAGACAGTCATAATCTACCTTGACGAGTTGACTTGTTCATCAGGTTGACGGTATCAGGCATATCTCCTGTCATCCCTCTCTGGTCTTTCACGTTAATTGTGAACAGATAAGACAGGTTACTGCAACTGCTAACGGATTTGTCCTCACCAATCCAGTCCGA
>CAZOGR010000149.1:0-4199 GCA_964579355.1 uncultured Dehalococcoidales bacterium
TACTGAAAAACAATCCGGATACGAATTCGATACCGATTATCATGGTGACGGCACTGAATGATATACCGAACAGAGTGAAAGCGCTCGAATCCGGCGTCGATGATTTTCTCAGTAAGCCTGTCGACAGAACAGAACTTATCGCGACCGTAAAGTCACAGGTAAAAGTTAAGGCCTATAACGATTTCATGCGTAACCATCAGCGGGATTTGGAGTATGCCGTAAAAAAAAGGACTGAAGAACTCAACCAGGCTCTCGCCTTATTGCAGAAATCGTCTCTCGATACCATTTATCGCCTCTCCCGCGCCGCCGAATACAAGGATGCTGAAACCGGGAAACATCTGGTACGGATTAGTCAATATTGCGAAGTTATCGCTCGCGCCCTGGGTTTAGGTGACGATGCAGCAGCCATGTTTTTGTATACTGCCCCGATGCACGATATCGGTAAAATAGGAATCCCGGAACATATTCTGAAGAAACCAGGCAAATTGAGTTCGGACGAGTGGGAAATCATGAAAACTCACACCACTATCGGAGCTCAAATACTGGCCGGTTCAACCGCCGAATCCCTGAAAAAAGCCGAAATAATCGCCCTTACCCATCATGAACGATGGGATGGGACAGGATATCCGGGAGGATTAAAAGGTCAGGATATTCCGCTGGAAGGGAGAATAACCGCTGTTGCCGATGCGTTTGATGTGCTGTGCTCCTGGCGGCCGTATAAGGAACCGATACCGGTAGACAAAGCGATGGAGGCTATATCAGAAGCAAAAGGGAGCCATTTCGACCCGGAAATCGTCGATGCCTTTTTCTCGACGAAAGAAGAGATTTTCCGCATTATCCGGCGCGTGCAACAGCAGACAACGGAAACGAATCATCTCGATACCTGGCATTCGAAATGCATGCAGAATGCATCAGGCAGGTAGACATAATTGACTTCAGGCGGAAAAAAGCGAGTAAAAGAGTGCAGGAAGAAATTTCAGTGAGTACAGAATCCTCAATCGGTTTGCGCAGGGGTTTTATCCAGCCCAAGGCATTGGAACTTATTTCAGAAGTGACTGCCCGGAAATATGAAGCCATCCCTCTTGAAATTTGTGGTACTTCGTTACGTATAGCAATGGCAAATCCGACGGATATCATTGCTTTGGAGGCCTTAAGCACCATAAGCGGGATGCACATAAAACCCGAGAAAGCCGGTTACAAGGAAATCCAGGACGCAATCGATTTCAATTATAAATCGTACGGCGAAATCGAAAAGGAATTGTCCAGTATTTCCGTTACCCCGGAAATAGATGATGTGCAAATTTCTACTGATGAAGTAGCCGATGCCCCGGTCGCCAGGGCAATCATGCTCATTATTAATGAGGCAATAAAAGCTCGTGCATCCGATATACACCTGCAGCCTGAAGATACCTGTGTACGCGTTCGTTACCGAATCGACGGAACACTTCACGAACCGTTTTCACTGCCGCTGGCGACTTCGGAGTCAATTATTTCCCGTATTAAAATTTTAGCAAAGATGAATATTGCCGACCATCATCGGCCGCAGGACGGACAATTTTCCGTCAGGTTGAAAGGTCGGCAGGAAGTCGATATTCGAGTGGCAACGATTCCTGTCGTTAACGGAGAAATGGCGGCCCTCCGAATTCTCGATAAGACAAAAGCGCTGATGACTCTGGACCAACTGGGTTTTCTGCCCGAAAGCCTTAAAGTCTACGAACAAATGCTGCGCGTGCCTTACGGAATGATTTTAGTTACCGGACCTACCGGTTCCGGGAAAACGACCTCTCTCTATGCATCCGTGAATACCCTGGATAAAAAAAGAAACAACATCATAACCATTGAAGACCCTGTCGAATACCAGTTCGAGAACATAAACCAGATTCAAATAAACGCTCGGGCCGGTTTAACGTTTGCCAGCGGATTACGCTCGATACTCCGGCTTGATCCTGATGTTATCCTTGTTGGTGAAATCCGTGATGCGGAAACAGCAAATATCGCCATTCAGTCCGCACTGACAGGGCATCTGGTTCTTTCATCCATTCACGCCAATGACGCAGTCGGTGTTATAACGAGACTGCTGGATTTGGACATCGAGCCTTTTTTGATAGCTTCAGCGGTTGTCGGGGTAGTAGCCCAGCGGATGGCGAGGAGAGTTGACCCGGATTGTGCCCGCCTGAAAGAAGCTTCGGTGGTCGAACAGGAAGCTTACTTCGCTGCAACCGGTGAAAAAAGAAGTAGTTTTCTTTACGGGGACGGATGTAAATCGTGCTCCAATACCGGATATAAAGGACGTATAGGATTGTTTGAGATACTTCCGATTCGCGGGCAAATCCGAAGGCTGATACTGGAAAATGCGAACACTGAGCAATTACGTGCCCAGGCGGTAAAAGAAGGCATGGTAACGCTTGCCAGAGACGGGATGTTCAAAGTGCAGGCAGGCATTACGACACCGATAGAGGTTCTTCATAATGCTTATACGGGGGATTAGGGTTTCCAGGAGAACGTTCGGATTATGACGTATCGATATGTAGCATACGATTCAAAAGGAAAGGTAGTTAAGGGAAAACTTACTGCATCGAGTGAAGAAACTGCGACCGAGATATTAGGGTATGCAAACTATAAAGTTATCAGCTTGAAACCGTTTGTTCCTTTTATCAATTTCAAGGGATTCCTCGATAGTCCCGGAAAGATAAAACATTCGGAAATAATCCTCTTCTACCGCCAACTGGCGATACTTCTTGAATCCGGTACCGATATCGGCGGTGCAATCGAACTGTTACAGGAACAAGTGAATAATCGTACTTTTAAAAAAGCGCTTGGAGACATCGCCACGAATGTACGTATCGGCAACCAGCTCTCAAAGGTACTGCAAAAATACCCCAGGCTTTTTCCCCCCACGTATACTCAGTTGCTGCGAATAGGGGAGCAGGGGGGAGACCTCGATGTTTTACTTCGCCAGGTTGCAGACTATATGGAAAAAGAGGCAGCTTCAACGAAAAAGACAAAAGATGCGCTGAAAATGCCTGTCTTTACCTCCATAATTGCAATCGTTGTGATTGGGTTACTGATAACGTTTATTTTACCGTCTTTCAATGACCTTTACGGTTCGCTGGGAGTAGAATTGCCGGCAATCGCTAAACTGTTCATTCAGGTTGGTGAATTTTCTCAACATAACGGTATGTATGTTTTGGCCGGATTGGGTGCTCTGCTTGTCGGTGCTTACTACTATTTTAGAACGTCTGACGGAAAATATAAGTGGGACAAGCTGCTTCTCCGTATGCCTTTATTGGGCAGGGTCAGATTACTGAATGAGCTGGCTCGTTTCTGCCGGAGTATGGCTTTACTGTTACGTTCGGGAATGCCGCTGAGCGAAGTGATGGCTCTTTCGATAAAAGGTACTGATAACAGGGTATTAGCCGAAGCATTTGTCGCGGTTGAGATTCAGATGCTTAAAGGCGAAGGGATATCGAAGCCAATGAGCCAAAACAAGCTCTTTCTCCCGATGATGACACAAATGGTAAAAGTAGGTGAACAAGCGGGCAATCTTGACATAACCCTTCAGTCAGTAGCCTCCAGTTTTGAAGCTGAGGCAGAAGAAAAGATGCGCAACTTCTCCGGGATGATTCAGCCGGTCATGACCCTTGTTATCGGGGGAATGGTCGGGACTATTGCCTTGACCCTTGTTTCAGCGATGACCGCCATGTATGACAAAGGAATATAACGCGATGAAAGAAACCGTGTTTGGCTTTTTTTCATCGAAAATGAAGGCGAATATCCGGTTTCAATACGGATTTACCCTTATTGAAATGCTGGTCAGCCTCGCGGTTCTCGGAACGATTGCTGTTGTTTTTCTTTCAGGGCTGGTGACAATCAATAAAGCAGCTTCGATACATGACCGGCAGACTACTGCAATGAACCTGGCGCAAAATCAGGTGGAATACGTAAAAACTGCTCCTTACATTTATGAAACCCTGGAATATGACCCGGACGCTTTACCGGATGACCGGAAATATGCCCGCTACTCCGCCAGCATTTACGCCGAGCCGTTAAGCAGCCCCGATAATGGTATTCAAAAAATAACGGTAGTAATAGAGCATTCGGGAAACCAACTGATTCAACTGGAGATGTACAAGACAGACCGATGAACAGGCAGGAAACCGGTTATGTGCTGATGGAACTTATGGTAACCGTAAGCATAA
>CAZOGR010000150.1:0-1676 GCA_964579355.1 uncultured Dehalococcoidales bacterium
GGAATATCGATCCGGCGAAAATCGTCTCGGTTTCGGTCATGCCGTGCACGGCTAAAAAATACGAGTGCCTGCGGCCGGAAATGACTGACAGCGGTTACCAGGACGTTGATTATGTCCTGACAACCCGTGAACTGATTCGAATGATTCGGCAGGTCGGCATTGATTTCAATACCCTCGAAGAAGAAAAAGCGGATGATTTAATGGGTGCCTACACCGGTGCCGGGACGATATTCGGAGCTACCGGCGGCGTGATGGAAGCGGCCCTGAGAACTGCCTACAAAGTCATTACCGGAAATGAACTGGAAAATCTCGATATTCTGCCGGTACGCGGTACCGAAGGAATCAAGACCGCCACTATCAAAGTCGGCGATCTCGATGTCAAGGTTGCGGTTGCACACGGGCTCGGTAATGCCCGGGTACTGCTCGACGAAATTCGGGCCGGTAAATCTCCTTACCACTTCATCGAAATTATGGCCTGCCCCGGCGGGTGCGTCGGCGGAGGCGGGCAACCTATCGGGTTCGATATGAAAGTCCGCAGCCAGAGAATGGACGGCCTGTACAACGAAGACAAGACCGTGGTGAAATACCGGAAATCACACGAGAATCCGTCGGTGGCCAAGCTATATGCGGATTTCCTGGGAGCGCCTCTCAGCGAGAAATCACACCATCTCCTCCATACCTCATATACTCCCCAGGTATGCTCGGTTGTCCCCGATGAAGAGGACGTACCGGTAACGAAGTAACAATCCGGAGAATCAAGGAAAAGCAAAGAGGCGGCTTATCGGGCCGCCTCTTTTGTTTTTGAAATTGTGCGTTTAATGACCGGCGAATGAAAGACCGCAGGAACCGTCTTCGCAACTGATTGCCTCAGGCATGCGAAGGGGTTCCGCATCATGCCTGATACCGGCTTTCGGAATCCACGGGTCGATGACCACCGTCTGGAAATATGAGAAATCGGTGGTGACCCACATCGGGTTCATTTCTCCGCCGACAACGACGAAGTTGATTCTGTCAGGGTTGGCCATCGGTGATTTCAAGCCGTTGGCAAGAAAGGTGCTGAGTTTCAGCGGATCATCGTACCCCTCTTCGTTTTTCAGGCTCTTGGCGACAAGGGGGTCGACGACGAAGGTATAGGCACCGGCGAAGGGCCCGCCGAGGGCTTTAATGACATCGAGCATTCTTTGCGAGGGACCGATGCCCTGGGTAAGAACGTTCCAGCCCCGATATAGGCTGACGGTGCTTTCTTCCGGTTTATAGCCTTTCCGAACGTGGAAAGGTTCCCACGGGCTGAGTTCCTCATTTTCGGCGCAGCACATATTGTTGTAGTTGATGGTCGTCCCGGTACTGGCGGTAAAGGTTGCGCCGGGGCGAACGTCTCCGAAGCAAATACTCATCAGTGTCCAGGCTCGTCCGATGACCGAGTTAGCGTAGTTGACCGGGCTGAGGGCTCCCAGTCCGCTGTTCATGCCGATTTCATTCCGAATCGGGCCGTTGACGACCATCATACTGGCGAAGGAGGTGGTCGAACTGGGCATGGAGGGACGTCCTGAAGCGCCAAGCGCCAGTATGACCGGGAAATGTTCCGGCCGGCACCCGGCCATGACAGCGATAACGGCGCATTTTTCGACATTGTACTGAAGGCGTTCTTCATGAGTAGTGACCGACATCATGCCGAC
>CAZOGR010000150.1:1776-4173 GCA_964579355.1 uncultured Dehalococcoidales bacterium
AGGGGGTCATTCCCCTGGACGTAGTCGTGGATGATGTTGCGTCCGATGAATCCGACCGGGTAAGGCGGGAAGGTGAAGCGAAGCGCCATGCCGTGGCTTTGAGAGTCGCGTTCGACATAATCGGCAAACCGGGAGGTAACGATGGGAGCAGAAGGGATGCCGTAATCGTGCTCCATGGTGCGGGAAAACTCGGCGATACTCGCCGAACAGCCGTCTCAGCCGCCGACGCCGAAAACGACCGCGTCGCCGTTTTCTTTTATCTCCTGCCAGAGTTCGGGTTCGTCCGTTGCCCAGCCGAGTTTTTTATCTCTCAGCACGGTTTTAACATCAGGACGGTTTTTAGCCAGCCAATCCTGAACTTCTTCCATAAATTCCCGGCCACCGGCAAACATGGTGTTGACCAGGTACACGGTCTTGCCCTCGAGGGTATCAAGGCGTTCGGCCATTTTCAGGTTGCCGAGATGCTCCGAGGTGTCCCTGGGCTGGTAGGTGGGGTCGTGAATAGCGGACATGGGCGAGTCGGCATTCAGTCGACGGCCGAATATCCCGCTGGGCTGACCGATAGGGTCAAGTACGGTAATCTTTGTACTCATTTTTCTCCTTCCACAAATTTCGGTTTTACCTTAATGCGTCTATTCGTCGTAATCAACCATTTCATCAGGTAACCCGCAGGAGCCGTCGGCACATTCGCCGAGACTGCTGAGAGAGCGCCACCGGTCAACCGACTGGCTGCCTGAATAACCGAAATCAGAAACATAGAATAACGGGCTGGTTTCACCCCCGACAACGACAAGATTAATCTTGTTCGAGTCACAGTAGGGATTAATCAGGGCGTCATCCGGCAGTTTCTTCCACGAAGCAAAAGGTTCCACGCCTTTATTGGCTTCCGGGGTAATCATCCAGTCAACATGGTCGTAACCCCAGTACTGTCCGGCGGGGATTTTTATATTCTCGGAAAGCCATTTACTGAAATCCTGCTTGGTGGCGAAGCCATCGGTTTCCTTGAGGGTTTTCGCAACGAGCGGGTCCATGATAACCGTACCGTGCGTGTAGGAAGCCGGAATAGCCGACATGAGGAGACTCATTTCGACGCCGGTCGGCCGATTGGCGGCGGCTCCGGCGCTGTTGCTGATTATCCAGCCGCGGAAGAGGCTGACAACGCTCTCCTCCGGTTTGAAGCCGTGCTGGACGTGGAATGGTTCCCAGACGCTTCGTTCCTCGTTTTCGCCGCAGCACATATTATTATAAGTAAGATTGCTGCCCATTGAGCTCCAGAGGTTTTTTCTCGGTTTCATGTAACCCCAGCAGGTGGACATGAGAGTCCATGCCCGGCCGATGACGGAATTGGCGAGGGTGACGGGAGAGAAAGCGCCGATACCGCAGTTGACGCCGATTTCGTTACGAATCGGGCCGTTGATGAGGAGCATGGGCGAAAAATTCGTCGTCGAGGGCATAATTGCCTGCTGCCGGGAAGCGGCGACAGCGAGAATGACCGGGAAGTGTTCCGGCCGGGCGCCGGCCATAACGGCGATGACAGCCACGTTGCGGACGGTATACTTCACCATGCCCTTGATATCGAATCGATATATTTCACCGACGATTTCATCAGGTGAAGCACTGGTTCCTGCCAGCATGGTGTTGACGCGTTCTTCGGTAGGGATGATAATCGGCAGGCCGTCCGTCCATCCCCGTTCGTAGAAGGTACGCTGGAGGTTGTCTTCGGTATCAGCTTCGAGAAACCGGCTGATGGTGCCGGAAGTCATGGTATCGACGGCAGATGCCGTTTTCTTTCCGTTCACCGGTCTGGTGAGGGTTTCGAAAATTTCATCGATAACCTTTTTCCCGGTTATCGGGTCCTGTCCGACCAGGTAGCCGCGAAGTACCTCATCCGCCATGCTGATGACCGGATGAGGGGTATACACAAAGGGAAGGTCCCGGGAAGCGAATTCATCTTTAGCCACTTCGGCGAATTCCTGCGTCGAGAGGGGGACGGTGGGTATGCCATAAGTTCGTTCGAGGGTATTGCAGCAGGCGGCGACCGCCGCGATACAGCCCGGTCAGCCGGCGACGCCGACCATTGCGGCATCCCCTTTGGCTTTTATCTCCTCCCAGAGGTCGGTCGTGTCATCCATGAAGGAGTTACCGGTTTTCCTCCGGCGAATGGTGGTGACGGACGGCATGTTTTCCCTGAACCAGTTCTGCACCTGCTGCATGAACTTATGCCCGCCGCCGAATCCGATATCGACCAGGTAGACGGTTTTTCCGTCGAGAGAATTGAGTCGTTTTGCCAGGGGTTTATCGGCAGTGGTTCCTCCGAAGATGGCTTTGACGGTGCCACCCTGGTATTCGACCTCCGGGTTCAGTGCTTCATATAAAATCTTCATTTCTTTACTTCAA
>CAZOGR010000151.1:0-4171 GCA_964579355.1 uncultured Dehalococcoidales bacterium
ATGTGCAGCCGTTTTCCTCTGACCATCGCCCCGGAAGGGAAGACAACATCCGGCACCATGCCGAAATGCTCGTAGTATTCTTCGGGAATAAAGAGAGGCGATTCGGTCCGGGCGAGAATCATAAACGGATTTTCGAGGTCGAGAAGCACGGCTTCGACACCGAACAGTCTCTCTTTTGTTTTCGAAAAGTAGTTATAGATATAGGAGTACACCAGCAGCCAGCCGTCCTTCGTTTTCACCGGGGGAGCGCCGATTTCGACATGGTCTTCAGGATTACGCTGGAATGGAAGGGCGTATTCCTCGAAGTTCCGGTACCAGGACGCCCAGTACTGCTCCGACCAGATATCTTCCGGTTCGTTGAAAGTCGCCAGGCATATACTGGCCGGTGGCGTGTCGGTATGGATGGTAAGGATGGCGAATATCTGCCTGTTGATTCGTTCCGGAAAGAGAGCCATCGCCTTGGCGTTAAAAGGCGTCACCAGGTGTTTTTCCTTGATTTTTCTCAGGTCCTTCGATACCGCCACCGCAATCCGGATACCTTCCGCTGAGGGAGGCCAGGTCGAGAGCGCCGTATAGAAAACATAAAACTTGTGGTTGAAACGGGTTACCCGCGGGTCTTCGCAGCCGTACCGCTCCCAGGAAAACTCGGGGGCGATAAATCGTCGCCGATTCCGGAATTCCAGCCCGTCATCACTGCGGGCGATACCGATGCTGGAAACCGGAAGGGTCGTTCCGGCAAGGACGCTGTAATACGGCTGAGAAAGGGCACGGTAGAGGAGAGAGATGCCGTCTTTACTCCTTATCGGACAGCCGTTAAAAACCGCCCTCGATTCCCAGAGGTGATTACTTTTCGGGGTCAGTACGGGGTTGTCTTCGTATCGGGTGACTAACATATTTACCTCCTCGCCGTATGATTCCAGCAGCGGGTTTTCGCGGTATTTTTTTCTCTATCCTGTTTTCTTTCTCTTTTTCAAGACTATCGAGCAGGTCATCCAGCCGGCACTCCGCGAGACAGACACAGCTATCGGACGCTCCGTAATACGCTGAGAGATGACCGTCTCGGACAACGACACCGGTGAGATAGACGATTCCCGGCTTGAAACCGTAATTCTCGTAAACTGCGGACGGTTCAAGGACAGGGCGCGGGGAACGGGCAAGAATGATACTCGGGTCTTTCAGGTCGAGCAGCATCGCCCCGACCTTATACTGGGCGTAATTATCCCGGCTGTTGGCATGATAGAAGAGCAGCCAGCCTCTTTCGGTTCTGACCGGCGGCGCTCCGGCGCCGCGGACAAGGGTATCCCAGGTGGCATCCCGTTTTATTGCGAAATGAATATCGTAACTGTTGAGGTAGTCTCCCGAATCGGTATCGAGGCGGTCATGGTAACTAATCATCACCCTCGGATTCAGCCGGTGGAGGATGGCGTATTTTCCATTGATTTTTTCCGGGAAGACGACCCAGTTCTTGTGAATCTGTCCCGGAGGAGAAAGAAGAACCGGAGGCGACCAGTGCCACTTTTTTTTCAGGAAATCCTCGACAGATATCGAGGTAACAGCCAAACGTATTTCCGAATCGAAGGCGGTATAGGTCATATAGAGAACATCTTCATCATCGACCCGGACGAGTCGCGGGTCTTCCGCTCCGCTGCAATTCCCGCCCGAAGCGTAACCGGGCAGGCTGAAACCGAACGAGGTGAACGGATGCTGATATACCGGGTCCGGCATTCTTTCTTTAATGGTATGACCATCTTCGGTAGAAGCATAACCGAAGCGGGAGATACCGTCATCGCCGATAGCCCGGTAAATGATATGAATTGTGTTCTCAAGGAGGATAACACCGGGATTGAAGGTCTGGTCGGATTCCCACGGATGGCCGGATTCCGGTCTCAGGATGGGATTACCGGAAAATCTCTCTAAAGCTATGGAGGAGTTTTTCATGGTGCCTCCTCAGCCAGGCAATTAGAGAATGGTGAAAGGGGACGATAATCGGAAATGATTCAATTGCAGACATGCTGATTATACAATACCGGGAGAAATGGCACAACCTGACGAAGAACAACTTTTTACTCAATCATGGTTGTTATAATCAGCACTTAATACTCAAAGTGTGTTACCGCTCTGGTTCGACAGGCTCACCATGAGCGGTATTTTCCCCGGTCACTCTGAGCCTGTCGAAGAGTAATCAACGAAGATTGAGTAGAAGTGAGAACCTGGACAAAGAATCGGAGCCGGCAGTGCCGCCGGCTCTGATTCCTGATTTTTCATAACCCCTATTTATGGCATGGTTGTGATGAAGCGTTTACCGTCCTGTTTACAGATAAGCTGTATTGTATGATTGCCGGACATTACCGCGGTGCACATGCCGCCGCCGGCGTTCACCCATTGCCCCGCCAGGTAAAAGTTTTCCAGTCCCGGGAGGGTTTTTGAGATATTGTCGTAGGCGCCGAACATCCATCCCTCGTAGCTGCCTCTCCAGTTGCCGGTATAGCGCACCCAGGTCATCGGTGTCGCCACGTCCCGCATTTCCACCTGGCCGGCTATTCCCGGGAAACGTTCATTCAACCCGTCAATCACCTCATCGCAGATACGTTTCTTTTCCGCCGTGTATTTATCCGGAGTCTGTTTCAGTTTTTCCCAGTAATCATAATTCGTACCGAAGGAGACAATGACCGTGGTTTTCCCCTCCGGCGCCAGAGAGGGGTCGAAATTATAGATAAGGACATTCATCCGGGTTTCTTCTCTACCAGCGATTACTACGGGTTTTTTGAGCGGAAAATTCAGCCCGCCGATAGTTGACGGAATATCGTCGAATGAGCGGTTTACCCCCAGCCCCACATAGACGAGCGGAGGAAATAAAGACGGTTTGTCGTACATCGCTTGTATCGTATCGTCGATGTACCGGCCTTCGAGCATATCGAATATCGTGGCATGCCCGTCCGCCGCGGAAACGACCCAGTCGGCCCGATGTTCGGTCCCATCAGTCAGTCGGATACCCACCGCCCGGTTGTTTTCAACCAGTACCTTTTCAACTCTGGCATTCAGGAAAAGGTCGCCTCCAAGTTCCCGGTAACGTCGTTCGATTGGTTCGACCAGCGCCAGGGCGCCGCCCAGGACATACCCGGCGGATTTACTGTGCTGCAATGACAGAATCCACAGAATCATATTCAGAGGCATTTGAATGCTGGAAAATACCTTCTGTAAATACGTGTTTTTTAAACGCCGGGCAAAGTCCGGCCCGGTCACACCACCCCATATCCGATTGATTTCGACATACGGTTCGAACTCCGCCATTTTCGCAAAGTCGTCCGGCGTATAGAGTTCTGCGGGTTTATCCGCCGGGATATCGTAGCTGGCCAGAACCCGTATAGCTTCCGTAAATTCATGGATTGGCTCTTTATCCTCCGGAGCTATTCCCAGCAGGTATTTTTTGAATTCATCGGCATCGCAAAACAGGGTAAAGGCCGTACCGTCCGGGCCTTCGGTCACTGAATACCGGTCATGGTTGTATATTTTCCACACGCCGGCAGCTCCGAGTTCCTTGAAAAATTTGTAGTAGGACGTATCCTGCCGGGTACCCACGAGCCAGTTCATTGCACCATCGATGGTATAACCCTTTCGTTTCCAGGCCGTAGCGACCCCACCGGCGATACTGTGCATCTCGAAGACGGATGTTTTATAGCCGTTCATCCGGCCGTAACATCCTGTTGACAGGCCTGAAAGGCCTCCCCCGATAATGATAATCGATTTTTCCATTACTTTGTCCTTTAAAAAATACTTATATGAAAAAAAACATCACCATTTTATCATATAATGGTTTCAAAAAATAGTGGTTAAACCGGTTCAGAATAATGAAAAAACCGAACAGCCGGTTTTTCTGCCGGCTGTTCGGTTCATCTATTTTCCTTACCGGTCAAATTTTCCGGGGTTTGCAGATAATTTCCCGTATCCTGGTCTGGAAGAGCCGGTGGCTGTTAGCCGGTTGCAGGACGACCGCTGTATCGGCGCCGCCGCCGGTGCCGCCGATGGAGATGATTTCGGTATCGCACCTGACGAGGCCGGCATCGGCCGCCATGCAGGCAATCTCGACTGTTACTTTCATGCCCTGTCCGAACATGCGCAGGGTGCTGGCGACGATATCGCCGATAACGTAGGTTGACGGAGCCGCCTGGAC
>CAZOGR010000152.1:0-4154 GCA_964579355.1 uncultured Dehalococcoidales bacterium
GTTTATCCTGCGAGAGATTGAAATGCAGGGTATTGGCTATCTGCCGTTCGGTTTCACCGCCGGCGCCGGCGTACACCATTGCCAGGGCGAGCGAAATGCTGTGGGGAGAATAGAAAAGGTTACCACCATCGCTCATTAATGCCCGGTAGATATCGAAAGCGAATTCAGTATTGCTTTCGGCCAGGGTGGTCAGGTCGGAAGAGGGAAGGTTCGGCGAGGTATTTCGCGCTTTGTCCGACATTATCACATCGGCTGAAGCGGTGCGGGTACAGGCGGCAATCGGCAGCACCAGCAGCATTGCCAGCAGGGTCAATAATGTTTTTTTCATGGTTACCTCCGGTAAATACATCTTTCCTTCACAGTATAACGAACGAAACGCCGGTTGGTTAGTTGCCGGACAGGAGACCGGACAACGTTTCTTTCATCTGGGCGACTTTATACGGCTTGGTGACGACTGCTCTAAAGCCGTAATTTTCGTATTCGGACATGACCGGGTCGGTGGCGTAACCGCTGGAAACGATGGCTTTTATCTCAGGGTCGATGTCAAGCAGGTTCTTGATAGTTTCGATGCCTCCCATGCCTCCGGGAATAGTTATATCGAGGATAACGACATCGAACGGTTTTCCCTTGTCTTTTGCATCGGAATAGGCGGCAATGGCTTCCAGTCCGTGACTGGTGGTCGTTACGTCATAACCGAAACCGGTCAGCATTCTTTCGAGCAGCCGCCTGATATTCTGTTCGTCATCCATGACGAGGATTTTAGCGCTTCTCCCGGCAGTTTTAGGTTCGGTCGTTTTTTTCTTCGGCTCTTCCGGCAGCTTGATTGATGCAGGAAGATAAATGGTGAAGGTCGTGCCGGTTCCGAGACGGGAATCGACGGTAATTGTCCCGTTATGATTCTTGATGATGGAGTACGAGGTTGCCAGACCGAGTCCGCTGCCTTTCTGCTTGGTCGTGAAATAGGGGTCGAATATCCGGTTGAAAAAATTACTCTGGATACCGATACCGGTATCCGTGATGGCGATTTTCACGTAGTTACCGGGGGTAAGGGGAAGGCTGGTGTTTTCGGTGATGCTCGTGTTCACAACCTGGATACTGATATTCCCTCCTCCCGGCATGGCATCGCGGGCATTGATGACGATATTGGATATCACCTGACTCATTTGACCGGTATCGACCTCGACCAGCCAGAGGTCGTCGGGTATATCATACTCGGCTTTGATACCGGAGCCTTTTATGATGAATCCGGTATTTTCTTTAATCAGACCGGCCAGACTGGTGGCTTTTTTCACCGGGGCGCCGCCCCTGGAGAAAGTGAGAAGCTGCTGCGTTAAATCACGGGCACGTTCGGAGGCTTTATCAGCCTCCTGGAGGCATTCCCAGGTTTCGCTGTCGGTCTCGATATCCATCATTGCTAACGAAATATTACCCATGATACCGGTGAGAAGGTTGTTGAAATCATGAGCCAGCCCGCCGGCGAGTACTCCGAGCGATTCGAGCTTGGCGATTTTTTGCTGTTCTTCTTCCATGGCTTTCCGGGCGGTGATATCCTCGAGGATGCCATCGAAATAAAGGATGGTACCCTTAGCATCGCAGACTGGTACCTTGGTATCCATGACGATGATTTCCGTACCGTCTTTCTTCATGAATACGACTTCTCTTGTTAAAGGTTCATGATTTTTTTTCAATTCCTCAAGCAGGCGGACTCTGTCTTCCGGGTTACGGTAGAGAGTATTGATGTCCATGGAAAGCAGTTCTTTCCGGGAATAGCCGGTTATCGATTCCATAGCCGGGTTGACTTCAAGGAATCTGCCCCGTGAAGCCGGCGTACTTCTGAAGATACCGAGACTGATGTTGGTGACGAGGCTGCGGTACTTGTTTTCACTCTCTCTGAGAGCCGCCTCCGATTGTTTCCTCTCGGTGATATCCTGCACCGCGACAATCTGGGTAGCGACCTCTGATTCCGTCGTTTGAGAAATGGAGTCAATCGATGCCCAGAAAACGGTACCGTCTTTTCTCAGGCACCGGACTTCGAAGCCTTTAACAATCCCTTCCGTTTTCAGAGCGGTAATCCAGCGTTCGCGGTCATCCGGGTTAAGGTACCTTTCAGCCACGGTCATCGATTTGTATTCTTCGAGTGTCGCACACCCGTGAATTTTCAGCAGGGCGGTGTTGGCATCGATAATGTCGCCGTATATCGTGCTTATCGTAATCCCGATGGGGGCATTCTGCATCAGCGTTCGGTATCGTTCTTCGCTCGACCTGAGGGCTTCTTCGGCTTTTTTCGTTTCCGTGATATCAATCCAACTGGCAAGCAGAAAATCAGCCTTGCCATTCTTTTTTACCGGGGTATTCGTGATTTTAACCCAGAAAGCCTCGCCGTTTTTCCTGACGAACTGCCGTTCCTGTCCCCGGAAGCCCTGTTCCATGGCATTGAGGATGTTCCTCTTGAACGTTTCTTCCATTCCTTCGAGCCAGTAAGGATAAGGAGCTTTTGTACCGACCAATTCTCCGGCCGGGTAACCGGTGAGTTTTTCTAGAGCCGGATTGACATATCTGATTGTGGTATCGGGGTTGATAACGTTAATCGGGAAGGGAGAATTGGTGAGCAGGCTATTGTTGAATTCCTGGCTTTCCCGCAGCGCTGCTTCCGTGTTTTTCCGTTCGGTGATGTCACGTTCTACGCTGAGTACCAGGTCCTGCTCTCCCAGGCTGATAACCCTGGCATGCACTTCAAGAGATATCTCGGTCCCGGATTTTGTCGTATGGGATGATTCGAATACCGAATAGCCTTTTTCCTCCAGTTCCGTAATGAGTTTTTCGTATCCGGATGTTTTAGCCGGGTCTCCCAGGTCAATGATGTTCATGTTCAGCAATTCTTCTTTCGAGTAGCCATGAAGACGACTGTACATATTGTTTACATAGACGAAATTACCGGCTTTATTTATCAGACAGATACCGTCCATGGCATTATCGAGAAGCTGTGCCCGCAGCGATAATTCCTGTTCCGCCTGTTTCTGTTCGATTGCAACGGCAGCCAGGTTTGCCGACCATTCCAGTACCCTGAGACTGGCAGGAGACGGTTCGCCGGTCCGGCCGGTATAATTGGCGATAGTTCCCATGAGGTTGCCATCCGAGGAGATGATTGGCTGGGACACGCTGGAGCGCAGCCCCAGCTCTACCAGTGAATCGCTTTCAGGAAATACCGAGCTGTTTTTGATATCCGAAACGACGACCCTTTCCCTGCGATAGGCGGCCGTACCGCATGTGCCCATATCGGGAGCGACGGGTAACCCGTTTTCAAGGAAATTCTTATATTCGGCGGGCAGACTCGGCGCGGAAGCAAGTCTCAGCACCCGGTTCGATGGGTCATACAACAGTATCGCCACTCTGATTTCAGGTTCATATTCTTCTCCCACTCTGGCGATTGCGTCAAGAATATCGTTCAGTTCTCCAGTCTGTCCGATGAGTCTGAGGACGTAGTTTTCATTTTCCCGCAGTTTCCGGTTGCGTATGGTATTAGAGATATCGATAGCCGTGAAAATCAGGCATTTCTCACTTTTCAGGGTGATGTTCTCAGCGGAAAAACGCCAGGTGCGAATTTCGCCCGATTTCATGCGGAACTCGAATTCTTCGCCTGAAACGTTACCTTCCTGTTGAAGGAGGGAAACCATGCGGTTCCGGTCTTCATTATGCGCCCAGACGTTCAGTCCGAGAGACGTCTGCCCAATCAGTTCTTCCCGTGAATAGCCGGTAATACGGGTATAGTTATCATTGATATCGATATACCGGCCGTCTTTCAGAGCGGTGATGGCGATGATATCCGGGCTCGAATGGAATGCCACCGAAAACTTGTTTTCAGATTCGATGAGACTGGCTTCTGTTTTTTTATGTTCAGTGATATCGGTGCCGATTCCGAAAACAATCGGTTTTCCCAGCCATTGCCCGGAGATTATGGTTAATTCGAGCGATTTACGCTTCCCCTTCACCAGGTAATCGGTTTCGATTTTTCCGCCCGTTTCCCGGATTTTTTGATGAAGCGCTAATGTTTCCGGGTTGTTTTTTTCGGGAGGTGTGGTATCCGCAATATTCATGCACAGCAGTTCTTCCCGGGTGCATTCGAGAAACTGAAGAGCGGCGTTATTGGCGTCGAT
>CAZOGR010000153.1:0-4139 GCA_964579355.1 uncultured Dehalococcoidales bacterium
TCCGGATGAATTGGCACATCAACGACTTAATAAATATGCCACGAGAGAAGAAATAAACCGATGGGAAGGTGCCTTACTCCACTTTAACTTTTGCTGATTTTGGAAGAAAGCTAATGACTGATAAATCACCTCTCTCTATCTCGAAGACCGTCGCTTTCGAGCCACATTCGCAATCCAAAGTGTACTCGGTGGCTATCTTCATTTTTGAATCAGCTCAATTAAAAACCTAAAAAGTGACAAGATAGTCTTGCTATGTGTCAGTTGAGGGCGTTTTATTAAACAAATATGCTATATAGTTAAATAACGACTGACACTATGAAACTCCAGTTTAATAGTGATGCGGAACTGCAAGATAACATACCTGGGGACTCAGAAGGCGATAAAAGCGTTGCAGGAAGCCGGTATCCTGACAGAGATTACCGGTCGCAAGGGGAACAAAGCATATGCAGCGCATGAAGTTCTTACCGTGCTGGATGGAGAGACGATCCGCCGACAATAGAATCAGGATATTCAAGGTGAGTTTTATTTGACAATTACTTACATAGGTAATACAATGTGAATACATTGTTGTAATGTGAGGTGTAAAAAATGCTGAAAAAGCTTTCCAGACATGGTAACAGCCTTGCACTGGTGATAGATAAAGGGGTTCTTGATCTTCTTAATATCGATGACCAGACACCACTTGAGATTTCGACGGACGGAACGATACTGATGATTTCGCCGGTAAGAGATGAAGACCGGAAACTTCAATTTCAGGAAGCGCTTGCCAAGACAAACGCCAGGTACGGTCGTGCTCTCAAGAGGCTGGCGGATTGATCGAACCGGTTTTTCTCAGGTTAAACGAAGTTATCGAAATACATACCGACCAGATAAAACGGTATGGTGGGCATTCGGGTATCCGTGATATCGAATTACTTAAATCGGCTGTTGCGATGCCGGCTATCGGTTTCGGCGACAACTATTTTCACATCGACATTTATGAAATGGCCGCTGCTTATCTTTATCATATTGTACGGAACCATCCATTCCTTGACGGAAACAAAAGGACCGGTGCGGTAGCCTCGTTAGTCTTCCTTCTGATGAACGGAATAGATATCAATGCTGATGAAGAAAGCTTCGAGAAAATGGTTCTTTCGGTAGCCGAAGGAAAACTCAATAAGACTGGCATTGTTGAATTTTTCAGAAATGCTACAAGAAATGCTTGAAACATGACACATCTCTTTTCAACGACTGGTATTAATGATACTAAAGCGATATAAGCGGTTTAGAAACGTGAACTCCGGGGGTGGATATGAAATACAAAGTAAATCTGAAGAAAACAACCGAAGGTTATGCTGTCTGGGCTCCCGGTTTCCCCGGCTGCTGGTCTCAAGGAAACACTGAGGAAGAAGCACTGGATAATATTAAAGACGCAATACAGTAGTACCTGGAAGCCGTCGATGAGTTAAGCCGGGACAATGAATCCAGATACGTAGAAGTCGGATAGCTGTATGCCCAGTTTACCAGGAATCAATCATCAGCGTGCGGTTAAAGCTTTTAAGAAATATGGTTTCTGGGTTCTAAGACAGGGCAAACACATAGTAATGACCAATGGGAAAAGGATAATCACAATACCCAGAGCAAATCCGATCAACGCATACAACCATGGCAGGGATCGTTAATGATGCAGGCTTGAGTATTCAGGAATTCAAAAAACTTCTCACAGAGTTTACCTCCTTATCGCAGCCTTTGCAGAAGTACCGGATTATCGAAAAACGTGAGCGTCCCGCAACTCGGACAATGAACCATGTACCCTTTCTCTATCTCGAAAACCGCCGCTTTCGAGCCACATTCGCAATCCAAAGTGAACTCAGTCGCTACCTTTTTCTTCTTTTTCTTAGCCACGATTATCTCCCAGTTTTATCGTAACCGGCTGTCCTACCGGCCAACCGATTGACCGATATACGTTTTCATCAAATACCGCGGGCCAGTAGCCACAGTGCGGACATCTGCCGGGCGGCTTATCGGTCCAGAAACGGGAGTTACCTGAATTGGCTGATAAAGCTCCGGTCATCATATATCCCGGGTTAACACAGCGGGCGAAAAACACCTGGTTCCAGGTAGCCAGGTGTTCCATGAGGGGACTGGCCACCACATACCGATTATAGAATCGTCTGAGTTCCTCTTACCCCTGTTATCTACCTGTAAGGACTCACAAACATTTTTGAGCGGAATGTTCAGCCGTTTCCGTCCTGATCCTCTCACCGGTATCTCCTTACCGCAATAAGGGCATTTAACGAGCATCTTTCTTTTTTTCTCCCGTTTCAAACAATTGTTGGGACATCTGGACATTTTGGGACAGGTTTTCCACAGAACTTTGTCTATATTTTCTTACGTGTATAAACTTACTGGAAAAACAGGTCACTATTGTCCCTCCTGTCCCAATTGGACTTGTTGTCCCTCCGAATTTTTCAATGAAATCCCTTTCCAGTAACGGGTACCTCCGCTTTTCCCTTCCGTTACTCCTCTTTCTGTCAACCGGGCTCTGAATGTCTTCTGCGAAGCCGGTTGAGTGCCGGTGCTGTTACACCAGGTTTCATAGGCAGTCTTCAATTCATGTTTCGATACCGAGGCGGTAGGAAGGAAGCTGCAGCAATCATCGACGAAATCGCCCAGGATATCCTGTTCGTGGCGATAATCGTAGGTAGCATTCACTACCGCCTTCGGTTCTCCCAACCCATACATCTGCCATTCCAGGCAGCCTTTGACCGCCCAGGCTAATATACCGGGTAACTCGGACTCTAACTTCGCCGGCAAATCCGGATCGGTTTCTCTGGCGGAAATCGTAACCGTGAAGGGAATCAGTTTTACCCTTCTCCAGATTGAGTGAGTGGTATCCGTTATAATCGGTTTGTGGTTGCCAACAAGCCATATCTTGTGAACCGGTTGAAACTCGATTTCATGTTCGTATTTCCTGTCGGCGCGTATCGCTTCCCCGCCGGTCATTTCTTTAATCAGAGTAACTGCCAGCCTTCTGCCGTCTTCTATCTCGCTGGCCATGACGAATCGTTTACCCTGCAGATTAGCCAGATCCTCACTGGGTCCTCCGGAGTTCCTGTCTCTGGTCATGAACAGGCCGGTATTGGCTTTTGTCCCGTAACCACCGGTTATTTTTCGAATCGTGGTGATGAATGTTGATTTACCGTTACTCCCGAGCCCGTAAAGAAAAAACATCGTCTGGCTCCGGGTATCTCCGGTCAGGCTGTACCCTGCGATTCTTTGGAGATAACCTGCCAACTCGGTGTTACCTCCGGTTACTCTATCCAGGAAATTCAGCCACAAGATACACTTGGCATCGGGATTGAACTCGACGGGAACCAGGATGGTAATCAGGTCCTCTTTTCGATGAGGAAGGAGCTTCCCCGTATGCAGATCAATCGTTCCGTTCAGGCAATTGAACAACCATTGATTGGTATCCAGGTCGGTAAGTTTGACCGGGATTCCCGGCTCTGACTGAGCCAGGTTAATCATTCCCGTTAATCTCGGGTCGGATTCAGATTTCGTTGCATGACTGGCAATTTCTTTTCTCTTCTTTTCGTCCGGTTCATCACCGGCTTCATGGTAAATATTACGGACAGAACGCTTAGCCAGATTCGTAACCCGATTACCGGCATCCCACTCCCAAACCTTGCCGGTCCATACCAGCCAGCGTTTCCTCTCGTAGCAATAACGGAGGATATCCCCAAAGTTATTGACCAACCTTTCCGAGTTCCCCAGGTCAGTGAAGTTGAAATGCCTGTCGGCTGTTTTTTGCTTTGGCCAAATGACGGAAGGGGCAGGCTTGTAGCGGGTTACGCTCTTTGCTATCTGTACTACTTCCTCATCGGGTAAAGGAGGTGAACACTGATTACGATTGATTTCAAGCAGAAAGGTTTCGACGGATTCAGGTGACGTACCCTGCCGCCGCATCGAACCGGCAATACTGGTAAGCCTGGTATTCCGTTCTCCTTCCGGAATCAATTCCTCGTTTTTCCCGGCTGCTTTGGTTTTTACTTTTTTCTCTGATGCCAGTTTTACGAGCCAGTCCGGAGCCGGTGATATTTCATACCGGTCGAGTACCTCATACCTTTTACCGCTTTGATGAACACTCGGAGGGACAA
>CAZOGR010000154.1:0-4126 GCA_964579355.1 uncultured Dehalococcoidales bacterium
AGCGAATTGGCATTATGCACTGGCCGAAGAAGACAAAGAGTATAATCGACTGCATGGCAAGGTAAGGGCAAAAATGGAGTGTGTGTTTAACGTCCTCAAGAACCTGTAGCGATATCGGAAAGTGAGATACAAGGGTTTGTATAAGAATCCGGTCCAGGTCTACAGCCTGTTTACGCTGGCGTACCTGTACCTGGTACGGAGAGAATTGTTGGCGGGAATGAGGTAGGTGTGCCCGAAAAAGGTAAAACTACCCCGAAAGAAGCCGAAAAAACGGCAATAATGGAAGAAAACGGCGTAGATGTACTATCTCCGCCGCTCGGGTTCATATTTGATAGTGGTTATTCGTCTTACCGTGGCTTCCACCAGTAGAGATATCCAACAACAAGGACGCTGATGACCGCTATTCCGACAAGCAACCAGACCCACCATTCAATACCGGTATGCGGTGCCGGTTCTGGTATCGGCTCGGGCACCGGTTCAGGAATTGGTTCCGGTTCAGCCTCAGAAGTCGGTTGCGGTTCGTGCTGAAACTCCGGTTCAGGTTCTACGGCCGTATCTGTGACAACGAATGTACCGGTCAATCCTTCAATCCTGACCGTACCGGTACCGGCAACGCTTCGGGTTTTTGTAAAAGTCACCGTTTCGTTGCTCTGACCTTCAAGCGTCACAGCTCTCGTATCGATGATTTCGTCGTTAAGTCTCAGAGATGTTTGATACATGCCGGTAAGAAACACGGTATTTGTGATAACAGCACTCATCTCAGAACTGCTGTCAGAACGGATTGCTACCGGTGAAAATGAGTCCGGAGAAGCTGAAACCGGTACTACCGGATAGAGCAATGTTACTATCGATAGCACAATCGAGATAATAACTGTCTTTATCTTCATGGCTGTAACCTCTCTGTGGAAATCCGGGTTTGTTTCATGATTTCAGGCTGATTCTATAATGTTAAACTCACTTAAAGTACCTGATTCCACTTCATACAGTTACGAATATTGATTATCGTTAAGTCAAGTTACTTTTCTTAACTTAACCTACTATTTTTTCGTCATTATTTGACAGTATCAGGCACAAATATAGAAATTCTTCTCTAAAGAGTAACAATGAAATAATGACCGGAATCATAGTCATATGGAGTAAAGTAAAGAGAGAGGGTGTTGAGCAAACGACGTTTATCAAGAAAAAAGATAAGATAAGATGCTTGTTTTTCATTGTCGGATGTGCTTGAAAAGGTCTGCTCTTTGTCACACCTGTTATCAGGTGTGGTAGTGCACATTAAAAAAGTATTATTTTGTTGACCCTTTCTGACGAAATGTTTGTTAGCCCGACTTCCGCAGTTATGAGTCTGAGAGAGAATTTCTCAGGCTCAAAATTACCACTACATTTTTGCAGTTTTCATGTACGCCGGCAGGTGTAAACCGAGTCTTTGCAGGAGGACTGCCTGAGCGTTGGATGGCTGGGAAATACAGAGTCTGGTAATGATTGTGCCCTGCTTCGTTCGTAACATCACATCCAGTACTTTAATCTGTGCTATCTCCTCGAATACCTTCCGTGGTTCGTTGCCCAGACCAGCCCTCTTGCACATCTGTCCCAGCATCTTCCACAGGACAAACGCCAGAAAACAGACCAGAATGTGGGCTTTTACCCTTTCTACTTTCTGATGCCAGATCGGCCTTATCTTCAAATCACTCTTCTGTATCCGGAAAGCATTTTCTGCCTGGCTCAGTTGGATATAAGCCTCCCAGAGGTCTTTTGCTTCCCAATCTTTGATATTGGTCCGCAGCATGTAGTACCCTTCGGAGAGTTCAGTCCACTCCCGCCAGGTTTCTTCTTTTTTCCAGCTTATCGTCACCTTGCCGGACTTATCTTCTCTCACCTTGACATTGTATAAACCCGCCGCCCGACTGTTGGCACCCAATAATCTGCCTACCCGTCTCTCTATAACGCCTGCAAAATTGTGAATATCGTAAGCATAACTATGAATTTCAGAAGGAACATGGCTGTCATCCAGGAATGTTCGGAAATCAGAAGCAGACACTAATTAAACACAAATGATGCAGGCAAGCCGCTCAGATGTGGATACCAGCCTGGAACCCGCTGTTTGTGGCTGTTGAAATATTGCCGACTGCCAGCGCGTCACCGACAATGAAAACCTCAGTCTCCGCCGCGCAGTGGCGAAGCTCGGCGACTACATCGCAGAGAGGCACCATGCCGAGAGCCAGAAGGACGGTGTCACAGGGGTATTCGACAAGCGCTCCCGTCACCATATCCCTGCAGATGACCTTGTCGTCACAGACCTCTTCAAGCCTGTTGTTCAGATGAAGCGGTATCTTTTTCTCCTCCATGATCATGAGCATCTCGCCGCCGGCGTTCTTGGAACTCTTATGAAGCGCTGTACGGTGTTTTTCGCTGTCGAGCATCTCAATGACAGCGACGTCCTTACCCAAATCCTTAAGATCGATGGCCGCCTCAAGGCCGACGGCGCCGCCGCCGATGATGACGATTTTGCTCCCGACGGGAACCTTGCCCATCTCACCGTCGGGCGCCCAGTGGACATGGGGTTTATCAATGCCAGGGATCTTTGACGGGATGACCGGCTTTGAGCCCACAGCCAGGATGATGGCGTCGTAGGACTCCTGATCGAGCAGTTCCTTTGATGCTTCCGTGTTCATCCGTATCTTTACCGGGTATTTTTTCACCTCACGCAGGAGCCATTTCAGGTAATCCTGGCAATCGATCTTGAAGGGGGCGTATGCCGCCGGGACGACAAGGCCGCCAAGATGGTCCGTCTTTTCATAAAGCGTTACGTCGTGGCCACGATCACACAGCGCCATCAGGGCGTACAGGCCGGCCGGACCACCACCGACGACGGCGACCTTTTTCTTCACGGGCGCTTTCGGGACGACGCCATCCCTGATATCCTTGAACACTCCGGGATACGGATTGACGGCACAGTTGAGAGGACGCGGAGGGAGGAATCGGGTACACGCGTCGCACCGGAGGCAGGGACGGCGATCCTCCGGACGGTTCTGAGCGTACTTTCTGGGCATTTCGGGGTCCGCCATCAAGGGACGGCACATCGCAATGAAATCCGCCCAGCCGCTCGCGAGTATCTCCTCGCCGATGTCAAGGCTGGTGATGGAACCGACCGTCGTAACCAGGAGGTTCGGGAAAGCCTTCTTGATATCCCGCGCGTAATGGACGTTAAAACCCCTGGGCATTAGATAATTCTGGCACCAGTTGCGGTAATAATTAAAATTAAAGTCGCTGTGCAGGCCGGCGGACACATGGAGAATATCAATGTGGTCCTGCAGGTATTCGATCATACGGAGCGTCTCTTCGAAGTGCATGCCCTCGGGATGAATCTCGTCGGCTGAGATCCTGAATTCGATGACGAAGCTCGGCCCCACCTTTTTGCGGATGGCGTCACAGACCTCGATCGCAAAGCGGGCACGCTTCTCTGTTGTGCCGCCGTACTCGTCCTGCCGCTTGTTGTACAGGGGGCTCATGAATTGGCTGATAAGGTTACCGTGACCGCCGTGGATGAGGGCGATATCCATGCCCGCCTGCTGCATCCGGAAGCATGCCATTGCAAACTTGTCGACGGTTTCCGCTATCTTCTCATGGGTCATTTCAATGGCTGGGATCGGGTCGCGGCCCAGTCTCCTGGCCCTGGTGATTTCGGAGGACGTGATGATCGGTGAGGCGCTGTAAGGCGCGTGGCCGACCGTTTCAAATGCGGTGTCCTTACCGTTATGGTTGACCTCAAAGGACGCGTGACAGTTGTACTGGGCGGCCATTTCCGCGTACCAGCTGAGCGTCAGTACGCTCCTGTCCGTGCCGAGATCAATCTGGGTCTCCTCGTCATGGCACTCACGCTTGTCGACGGTGGCGTTGCCCACGTAGAGAATCGACGTACCGCCTTTGGCAAAGGGCCGCATCCAATCCACGAAATCCCGTGTCATTTCCCCGTCCTGACTTGCCACATTGGGGGATGGAGGGGCCAGGGTTACGCGGTTTTTAAAATCAATTCCCCGGATTTTTATCGGATTAAACACATGTTCATATCTGGAAGCCATGACATTACTTCCTTTAAAATCAGTATTTCTGTTCCCGATTATACATC
>CAZOGR010000155.1:0-4126 GCA_964579355.1 uncultured Dehalococcoidales bacterium
TCATGTCTTTTAGTATTCCAGACCTTGTTATGACCGTTTGATTATCCATCGAATGAATTAAGCCTCATCGTTTTCCTCACCACTCGGCGAGACAGAATCCCATCCTTCCGGTACAACCGGTACCTGCCACGAACTATCAGGACTCCAGTTCACCCACTCAGTGAAAGGGGATTTTCCCGACTGGAGCCACTCGATAGCCTTCTTACCTTCGGTATACAGGGCGGCGGCTTTTTCGGTAGATACCTGGCCCAGGTCAACCGCATCTGCAAGCTCGTCTTCATCATCCCAGCGCCAGGTACCAAGGTCCGGCGGTGCGATAATATCGAGCAGCAGATCGGTATACACGAAACCGTCCGTAGTTCTGCGCAACGGTTCTTCAAGGTTTATATACCAGCCGAGTTGAGAACCGTCAGCGTTCCAGATAAACAAAACGGAATAACCTGTTTGAGGAATTGCCAGCCTTAATACACTTAACATGAATTCCGAATCTTTCAACCCCCATTCTGAGCGCAGACGGTCCTTTTCCGTTGACTCTTTCCAGACAGTATGAAGAGGCATGTAAAATGCCATCAACTCGGGATTGTCCTGAACGACGATATACGGCCTGATTGACCGGATGCGCTGTCTCCAGTATTCTCTGAACAGTATGCTTTGTCCCGGCTGAAACGGTTTATTGAACATATACCACCTTATCTGGAAATAGTACTCAGACGATAATATGTCCGTGAATGGAGTGAAAAAAAGAATATGCTGCACCCCATGGAGGTAACGGTCGTCCTCCTTACCGGACTACTGTCCCTCAATCCATCTCCAAAATCCGTGCTGCCGTTTCTTCCGGTGTCATATCTGTGTTATCCACAATAACGAATCTGCCGTCGAAATTCAGTGTCTCATAGAAGTACTTTATCCAGTATTCCGGCGTTATGCTGTCATGGCAGGTTCTTGTCCGGCAGCGTTCCACGGCGGTCTGATACTCCGGTTTCAGAAGGATTAGCCGGTAGTTCAGGTTTCTCGATTGAAATATCCCTGTGTACGTATCCAGGTCCTCCGGCAGTATCACGCTGGATACGACAAAATTATCGTCGAACATGGAAAGGATGTCTATTTCGCAACCGATTTCCTCGGCCAGCTCATCGAAATTCCACTCCGGTGTTCCCTTTTTGTGTTTTACCACCTGGATGACACAGTCGCCGTCGATTACCGGAAACCCTCGCTTCAGGAGTGTCTCGGCAACGGTCGATTTGCCGCTTCCGCACGTACCGTTCAGCACGATGACGTTCCCGCCGTGACATCTGTGCGTAATCGCCGCTTCTTCACCGCACCGGCGGCAGACGGGCAGCACCGGCAGCATGCTGAAATCCTGCTTGCGCAGGCGCTCGCTGTAAACGGTGATATCATTTCTACCAAGCTCTCCGCAATTCGGGCAGGCTATCATTTTCTCCCTCATGTGCAGCCTGAAGATTACCGGCTCTGGTATGAATAGTAGAACATAAGTTCACCGGGGTCAAGTTTCATGACCTCCTGTTTCAACCCGGTATGCTGTAGTCAATCGGTAAAATCCTGGAAAACCTGCTTCATTCTTTTGGCATAATCGCGGAAAGCCTGCCTTCCCTGAGAAGTCAGTTTCAGAGTAGTGTTCGGCCTCTTCCCCTTGAAGGCCTTCTCGACCTCCAGGTACCCGGCCTCTTCCAGTTTGCTGATATGCGCCGAAAGGTTTCCCCAGGTCAAACCGGTCTGGTTCATGATAAAGGTGAAATCCGCGCTTTCGACCACATAAAGCAGAGACATGACTGCCAGTCGTGCCGGCTCATGAACAAGCCGGTCAATCTCCGCCAGAGAGGTAAGGTCTGTTTTTCCGGCTTCTTTAGCCATGCCTCGTTTCCTCTCCGTGCAGAGGGTATTTCCGGAGGAAGCGAAGGAACAGGACTATCCCGGGTATCACAATCAACGAACCTGCGATAATCGCATAAACCGGCTCGTTCAGGAAAATCATCAGGAAAACCGCCAGGGCCATCATCACCGCGATGAAGTAGCCGCGCGTAAAATCCATGAAGTACGCTATCAGGATGAGGCTCGGCCCCACGAAGAGAGAGCCGAGGGTGGCGACTGCCAGTTCCATGGCATTCCTTTCCTGGAGAAATACGTTCAGTTTGTCGCCGAATTCCGGATTTCTCCAGCCGATAAACTGGTTAGCTAGAATCGCAACCTGAATGAAAACAACCGCTCCGAGGACGAGCGCCATGGTCTTCTTCCGCTTCGCCCGCTTTTCCCCGAACTTCACCTGCCCCATGCGCGGCAACGTAACGAACCTTTTTCCCGCCCAGAACAGGGTGTACGCCGCAACGACGGATACCAGCATCAGAAGTATGCTCAAAGGGCTTTCTCCGGTTGCCGGCCGGTAGAGGAAGAACGACATGCAGATAACGATGAGTCCCAGATAGATATCCCATAAACCGTCCTGAAAAGTTGAACGAAATGCTTTGCGCTCCAGTTCTTTAAGATTAATCTGATTCATAGTAATATCCTTTACTATACAATATACTTTACAAAGCAAAGTTATTTACATTATATCATCAGCTCTGATTTTGTCAAGAGAGTTTATCTGGAAATCCGGCTGCATTCAAAAAGCCCTGAATATTTTCAGCCCGTCATAAGAAAACCGCGAAGCGGGGACAATCAGGAAAGACAGCCTGCCTGGTACCTGAAGATAAAGGGATAAGATTGAAATGATTGGAGCGGGAAACGGGGCTCGAACCCGTGACCCTTTGCTTGGGAAGGGCAGTACCGGAGTGTCGTGCCGGTGATATGAGTGGCTGTTGAGTACCCATATCAGCATGGACGGATTGACAAAAACGCGGTTAAGGAGTACACTTTAGCTCCAATGAGAGATAAATAAAACACAATAGAATTGAAAGACATGTTGTATAATCTTACACTTTCCTGAAAATAGGAGGTGTATATGGTTGAAAAAAGGGTACCAGGTTCACGTTTTCAGTGGCTGGTACCTTTTTATTTTAGGGGATTGAGTGATTTCGTTAAACTGGATGGAATTATCCACACTGTCATCTGACTTGTTGTATCCGGACGAAGTCACGAAACCTGGTAGACCGACATAAACTCACATAATTCACAGTAGGAGGTGAAATCATGACTGGAACTGAAAAAGACTATTACCATATCCTGCATCGGGTAGCAGCAACCCTTAATTCCACCAGTACCCCGGAGGCGATACTCAAATTTATCGTTGAAAACATTGCGAAAACACTGGGAGTCAAAGGCTGTTCGATAATGCTTCTTAACCCTGAGAAAACGGTCCTCATGCATTCCGCGACCTGGGGATTAAGCGACGCGTATATAAGGAAAGGGCCTGTTTCCGTAGATAAAAGTATCAGTGAAGCCCTTATGGGTAAGCCGGTGGTTGTTGATAATGCGGCTGTGGACGAACGGATACAGTACAGGAAACAGGCGCAAAAAGAAGGTATTGTCTCTATCCTCTCCGTACCAATGTCACTCAGAGATGAAATCATCGGAGTTATCCGCGTTTATGCGTCTGAACCGGTTCAATACACCCCGGAAGATATTTTCTTTGTTAGCGCGGTTTCAAATCTCGGAGCTATCGCCCTCGAAAAAATACAGCTCTACAAGGCTCTCCAGACAGATTATGAGACTTTCAGGGGTGAAATGCTGGAATGGCGCGCTGCTCTTGGTTTTGAATCGATGATTGAGGAAACATCAGACCTTTGGGGTGGCGAAGAAGTTCCCGAGCATGATGATACTGCTTAGTTTTTCGTATCAATCGGTTTAGTTTATGCTTTGGATAAAGATAAGCAGGTTTTAGTTAAATTAAGGCATAATACTGAATCAATGGGTATACATAATGTATTCAGGTTTGATTTGTCCGGGCATTCGGAAATCCCCCCTGGTTAAGGCGTCATAGTGATTTTTACGGGCAGTACCGATGTTTCCCGACGACAAGGTCGCGTTTCGAGACTTGTTCTCGAAACGCGACTGTCGTTTCCGGTAACCGGGATTCGGAGATTTCGAACTATTGGTTATAGAGATGGCTGTTATCCTTGTCTGCTAGTCGAGGTAGCCCTGAGAATAGTAAAGAACCTCAGCGACCCAT
>CAZOGR010000156.1:0-4102 GCA_964579355.1 uncultured Dehalococcoidales bacterium
TACCGGTCAGGGAAATCTCACGTGGCCGGGGTTCGTACGCTGTATCCTCTTTTTTCGTCTTCAACTGCTGAGGTTTCGTCAGTACATCGATTATCTCGTCGATGACCGTCCTGCCTGTTTCGGGGTCGGTACCTTCGAGCAGTTTCGAGTAGAGAGTTTCCGGGGAAGCACCGATAACCGGATTCGGTGTATATATAATCGGAAGGGCAATCGCCCTCGGGTCGGCTTTGGCGACCGCTTCCATGGTGTGCGCCGATATCGGCGCTACGGGAATACCGTAATTCTGTTCGAGGTTAACACCGCCACCAGCAACTGCTGATACGCAGCCCGGTCAACCGGCCACCCCGAGAACGACGCCATCACCTTTTTCCTTTATTTCTTCCCAGAGCTGGTTATCGTCATCGGAAAAAACGTGTCCGGGTTTACGGCGGGGAATGGTGGTCACGGAAGGCATATGCTCGGAAAACCATCGCTGGACCTCCAGCATGAAATTGTAGCCGCCGCCGAAACCGATATCGACGAGATAGAGGGTTTTGTTATCGAGAGAGTCAAGTCGTTTTGCCAGATTTACTGAAGACGGTTCGAACCTGAATGTCCCGGGGGGGCCGGGGAATCCGGGCGGCGGTTCGTCGGGTGCCAGCTTCTGTCGTTCAGCTTCAGGACTAAGTACGGTGATTCTACGGTCTTCTGTCATTCTCATCCTCCGATAGTACTTTTGCTGGATACGAAATGTGACAACAAGGAGTGCAGCTCTTGTGTTACCTGCAATTATATACCGGTGACATCATTGAAACAACATTTACCTGTCAGGGTTACTCTGAACAATAACACGCCTGAGACATTGACATTATCTCCGCTTATTTATATGATATCGCAGAGCACTAAATCAAGATGAGGGAGAAAGATGGATAAAGTTAAAATCGGGTTCGTACCGGCTCACCGGGAGCCTTTCGACGAAATGTGGGCCGCCGACATGCGAAAGCGATGTCTTCAGGCATTCGCCGGCATCGATAACCTGGAGATAATCGTTCCTGACACATCACTTACCCGAGGCGGCTGTGTTCGTGATGACAGGGATGCCGAGAAAACAATCAGTCTTTTCAGCGAAAAGAATATCGACGGCCTGCTCATCGGTACCATGACTTTCGGCGACGAGGTTTCGGCACTGGCAATCGCCTCTGCCTTCCAGGATTTACCGGTGATGCTGTTCGGTACGAAGGAAGGCGACTTCACCGCTGACGGCGGGCGGCGTTCCGATGCTTTCTGCGGCACGCTTTCTATTTCATCAGGCCTTCACCGCCGCCAGATTCCGTTTATCTTCGGTGGACTGGTTTTCCCAGAGGAAGAGGAGTTCCTCGACGTAATCACCGATTTCGTCCGGGTCTGCTCGATTTACGGCGGATTCATCGGGGCGAAGGTCGGGCTTGTCGGACCTCGTCCGGAACGCTTCGAAACCTGCATTTTCAGCGAAGATGAACTAATGAGGCAGTTCAACCAGCGGGTCGTCCCGATTTCCCTGCCTGACATCATGAAGATGGCTGACCCCGCCGGCGAGAACGCCGAAGCAATCAAAAAAATTGTCGAGAGTATCAAGCAGCAGGCGAACGTATCTGAAATTGCTGCCGGCACCACCGCGAAAATCGCCGGCCTGGAATATGCTCTGACGAAATTCGCCAATGATAAAAACCTCTCGGCGATGGGCGTCCAGTGCTGGAATGCCATGCAGGAAGTCTACGGACTTTCGCCCTGCTACGCCATGGGGCGGCTGACCGACCAGGGCATCATGACCTCCTGCGAAGTTGATATCTACGGAGCACTCACTATGCTCGTTCAGTACCTTGCCTCTCTGAAATGCACCGTTCCTCACTTCATCGACTGGACAATCAAGCACCAGGAAATGGAAGATACCTTCCTTGCCTGGCATTGCGGTAACAGCCCGGCCTCACTCGCCTGCAATGCAAAAGACGTCAAGGTCAGATACCACAGCATTCTCGGTGAGAGTCTGGGTATCGAACGGTCGCAGGGAACGGGAGAATTTCAACTGAAATCGGGAACGGTCACCCTGTGCCGCCTCCAGGAGCACGAAGGCGAATTCAAGATGTTGATTACCAACGGCGAAGCGATTCACTCCGACCAGCAGTTGAGGGGTTCATGGAGCTGGATACAGGTCGATGACCTCGATGAACTCTACGCCACCCTGATTGACGAGGGCTTCGTTCATCATGCCAGCATGATTCACGGAGATTATTCGGAAGCCATCATCGATGCCTGCTCGTACCTTGGTATCGAACCGGTTGTCGTATAGAAAAAAAGCAGAGTTAAAAAAAGCCTCCTGAAAAATATCAGGAGGCTTTTTTTTATTCGTCCATTTCTATCATGACTTTCACCGAGGAAGGTCGCGGACGGGCGGCGTATTCGTAGGCTTTTACCGATTCCGAAAAGTCATACCTGTCCGTAATCAGAGGCTTTACATCTATCTGCCCGGAGGCCATCAGGCTCACTGCTTTCGGGTAGACGTGGGCATACCGGAATATCGTTTTCATGACGACTTCTTTCGCCTGGGCGGCGACGATATCGACGGGTACCGGCTCGACCGGCATACCAATGAACACAACCGTTCCCCCGGGGCAGACAAGATCGAAAACGCCGGCAATCGCCGAAGCCTGACCGCTGGCTTCGAAAACCACATCAGCTCCCCAGCCTCCGGTAATGGTGTCAATCGTTTCTTTGGCGTTTTGTTTTTTGATGTTAACCGGAACGAAGCCGTAGTTGGCGGCGACGTCGAGTTTTTCCTGAATGACATCGGTGATAATCACCGTGCTGCATCCGCCGGCTTTAGCAGCCATTGCCGTGACAAGCCCGATGGTACCGCAGCCGGTCACGACACCGGTATCACCCGGTTTGATGCCCGCTTTTTTTACCGCCTGCAGCGCCACGGAAAGCGGTTCAGCCATCGCTCCCTCGCCGAAAGAAAGATTATCCGGCAGTTTGTAAACGAATCGTGCCGGGTGAACGACGGTTTCTCTCAGGCAGCCATGCACCGGCGGCGTTGCCCAGAATATAACCGCCGGATCGAGATTATAGATGCCGAGCATCGAGGCTTTGCTGCCGGTTTCCGGGATTCCCGGCTCCATGCAGACCCGGTCGCCCGGCTTGAGGCCGGTGACGTTTTTCCCTGTTTCGATGATGACACCGGAAGCTTCGTGGCCGAGGACCATCGGTTCTCTGACAACGAAATTACCGATTTTTCCGGCAAGGTAGTAGTGGACGTCGCTGCCGCAGATACCAACGCTCCGGATTTTTATCCTGACATCGTCAGGCCCGGGTTCTTCCCGGATATCGATTTCCCGTAACGATACCAGTCCGACTTTTTCAAGAACACATGCTTTCATTGTATCTCCTTATCAGTTATCCGAATGAAAAACACGGCAGCCACTACGAACTGCCGTGTTTCATCATTCGGTTCGGTTTCTCTCTACTTCAATTCGTAGTAACCCCAGACCGGCACCATCTGGGTCGGTTTGCCGCTCCCCGCGACGGGTTTCGGGCGAGTTCCGGTGATATACTCGGGCGGCCGGACAATTTTATAGGTCAGGGCGTTCTGCTTGCAACTGGCAATACAAACCCCGCAGCCTTTGCATTTTTCGAGGTTGACGAACGCTTTATGCTTGCCGGAATTCGTCTTCTTCATTTCGATAGCCCCGAAGGGGCACTTCTTGACACAGATTTCGCAGCCGACGCACTTGTCTTCATCGGTAAAGGCAGCGAAGCGGTTGGGGGTCATAAGGTCGAACCGCCCGAACTTGGTCAGAGGGTAGAGATTTTCGCAGCAGCAACTGCAACAGAAACAGTCACCCCAGTGGACCAGTCCCGATTGTTCGGCTTCATGAGCGATATCGAGCGACTCCTGGAGGGTGTATTCTTTGAGTAACCTGCCCGGCTGATTAAGATAGAATTCGCCTCTCGGCCGGTCGAAGGTAGCAAAGCAGGTCATCAGGGGATGGTCGCAGACACCCCAGACGACACGGCAGCCGCAGGGGGCAATGATTCGCCGTTCGGCGTCGATAATTTTCTGTTTGAAATTTTCTTCGGGCAGAAGGTC
>CAZOGR010000157.1:0-4039 GCA_964579355.1 uncultured Dehalococcoidales bacterium
GGAGAGCGGCAATATTTTGTTTTCTCACCATGAACGGGGCATTACCCAAACGTTTGAGAAGAGCGCTTTCAACTTCGGGCAAAGACGGATTGACCTTGAAGCTGTCCAGCCCTTCACCGGCTTGCCAGAATGTACCCAGACATTTCTCAAGAGGAACGATGGTTGCTTCCTGTGAAGCGTCGGGTTCGGCGGAAACAGTCAGGTTTGTGTCTATAGAAAGGTCGGAACGCTTCTTTCTGAGTGCGCCGATAATTTCATCCCGGGTCTTCCCGCGCAGCTTGAATATCAGAAAGGGGTCTTCATCAAACCGTTCCGCCAGCAGGTAGTAAACGGCGGCGATGTGCTTGCAGGGATTGGCATAATCAGGACAGGAGCAATTTGTGGACAGGTCTCTGATTGACCCCGGGAAAAGAGCTATCCCTGCTTTACCGAAAGCGTCCTCGATGTTCCGGGGCATTTCACCAGAAAGCAGCCGGGCGGCAAATACTGCCTGCGAAGCCATCGCATCGGTTATCTTGTCCCAGTCTCCTTCGGAAAGAGGTTTCAGTTTAATTTCAACTGAATATGGTTTTGTGCGGCTTCCCTGAACTTTAGCAGTAACGATGCCTTTCCCAATATCGATGGATATCACCTGACCCCGCCGGGCGTAGGAACGTCCCCGTTCAAGCCTGGCTCCCATGCCGAACGACTCCAGCACTTGTATCCAGCGTTTGGACCACCATGTCTCGCCAATCTTTCCGCGCTGGCTTTTTGCCTTTAAACCGTTTTTTACCGGCTTTGGGTGAGATGGCTCGTAATAATCCCAATAGTCATACCTGCTCATGCTAATCCTCCCCAACCGTTTCATGGCGCAAGGTAAAGACCTGTTTAAGCTGGTCAGTGGACATTTCGGTGAGCCAGCCTTCTCCGGTACCGACGATACTTTCCGCAAGCTCCCTCTTTTGCTCTATCATCTGGTCGATACGTTCTTCCAGAGTTCCGATACAAACGAACTTGTGTACCTGTACATTCTTCATCTGCCCAATGCGGAAAGCCCGATCGGTAGCCTGGTTCTCCACGGCAGGGTTCCACCAGCGGTCGAAGTGGAATACATGGTTTGCCGCGGTCAGGTTAAGACCAACTCCGCCGGCTTTTAACGACAGTATAAATACAGGCAACCCGCGCTCTGTCTGAAATCGCTGGATAAGGACGTCGCGCTGCTTCTTGGTCGTGCCTCCATGTAAAAAGAGCACTTCACAACCAAAGATGTTTCTCAAGTGGTCTCTCAGCATCGTCCCCATCTCAGCGAACTGGGTAAAGATAAGCGCTTTGTCGCCGGCTGCCAGTACCTCCTCCAGCATCTCCTCCAGTCGTGACAGTTTGCCTGACCTTCCCGGTAGCTTGCTATTGTCCTTGGCGAACTGGGCAGGATGATTACACACCTGTTTCAGTTTTACAAGCGTAGCAAGCACCAGTCCCTTTCGTTCGATACCCTCGGAGTTTTCGATTTGCTCGAGCATCTCCTTTACTACTGCCTGATAGAGAGTCGCTTATTCCTGAGTAAGGTTGCAGAAAACTTTCATCTCCAATTTATCGGGCAGGTCGCTGATAATTGATGGATCGGTCTTCAATCGCCGTAGAATGAAGGGTTGCACCAGATTTTTCAATGTTTCGGCACGATCGGAATTACGGTACTTCTCGATAGGAACAGCAAAGCCAGCGTGAAAATCAGCCGCAGATTTAAGGTAACCGGGATTGAGAAAATCCATGATGGACCATAATTCGGACAACCGGTTTTCCACAGGGGTTCCGGTCAGGGCTACCTTATGACCGGTTTTTAATCGCTTGATGGATTGCGTCTGCTTGGCGACAGGATTCTTTATATTCTGGGCTTCGTCAAGGGCGACACATTCCCATGCAACTGTCGAGAAAAGTTTTTCGTCACGCTGCACCAGAGCGTAGGTACTTATAACAATGTCATGCTTGTCGGCTTCCCGGGTAAATTCCGGACCGGATAACCTTTCAGCACCATGATGGACCATCACACTGAGGTTCGGAGCAAAACGTTCTATCTCCTTCTGCCAGTTGCCGACAACCGACATCGGGCAGATGAGAAGTGCGGGACCGGATAGCGTCTTCCGCTTACGTCCGGTACGTTCGTGAAGCATGAGGGCGATGAACTCGATAGTCTTGCCCAGCCCCATATCATCCGCCAGGCAGGCACCCAGCCCAAGCTTTTTCAGAAACAGCAGCCAGGAGAAACCTTTTACCTGGTAAGGACGCAGTGTCCCTTTGAAGTTCGCCGGCGGAGTAACCCCGGTTATCGTCACACTGCCGTTAACCCGGTTCAGGAGGTCTTTAATCCAGCCTGTCGCTTCCATCCCGGTCACCGGCAGTCCGGCTTCAGAGATATCTCCGCCAAGTCCGAACCGAAGCGCTTCGTTCAGCTTCATCTCACCGCTGTTACCGTTATTGCGGAAGAAAGTGGCAATCGCTTTTATCTGAGCGGGTTTGAACTCCATCCATTGCCCCCGAACTTTAACGAGAGGCACTTTGAGATCAGCCAGCTTTTCGAATTCTTCGCGGGTCAAAGTATGTTCGCCCAGAGCGATTCGCCAGTCATATTCGACCAGGCTGTTCATACCGAAAAGGCCCGAGGCAGTCTTACCGGACTTCGTTTTCGACTTCAGCTTTAGTTTAGCGCTGAGTCGGGTGGATGGTTTCTGCCACCAGGATGGTAAAAGAACGCCAAAGCCGCTCTCCTCCAGGAGCGGGGCGGACTGGCACAGGAAATCATAGGCATGTTCCGTATCCAGCGTCACCCCTACGGGGCGTGCCGTCTCAAGACTTTCATTGATAGCAGGAAATACGCGGGATGCTTTGCCGAGATCGGCAAGCAGCCGTTCCTGCGGGTTTTCAAAGCGGCGTTTCAGAAAGGTCGCAACGCCCGACCTTGTCGCCCAGACCTTTTCAGCCGGAACTATCAGGCTCTGATCGTCACTCGCCTGGAGATGAAAAGTGACGGTCCACCGGTTGCCGTTATCTTCGGGGGAATCGAGCCTGAAGCAGGTGCGGAACGGAGAATCGGGCAAAATGGGATTAGCTTGACTCAGCCATTTATTCAGTTCTTTCGAAAAGGAAGCAAGCGTCTCTGGAGTCGCTTCAACCTGCGGGTTGTCCGAGCACAGGGCATGCAGCCATCGCTCTGCCAGCGTTGGCGCTTGACTTCGACGTTTCGGTAGCAACGGCGACGAGATAAGGTTTTCCCTGACAAAAGCATCGACCGTTTCGTTGATGAAACTGGAGACGAGGCTGAGCGGCACAAGAGGTCTGTTCCCACTCGGCATCGCACGGCAGACCGATGGCATTGCGTTTGCCAGCGACTGTAACCGCCGGGTATCATCCTGGTTGAGAAAGACTTCCCACACAGCCTGAAGGGACAGGTGATTATCCGGTTCGTTATTCTTCAGGGCTGGCAGAAAGCACTGCCGGGTGAGAAGTTCAAGTGTGAATTTCGCCGCTTCGCCCCAGAATCGCAGGGAGCTTCCGTAGGTAATTCCACGGGGAGGTATGGCAGGCAGACAAGATAGAAAATCCAACGCCGAATCCGGACCTGCCAGGAGAGACGGAAGTACCCACTGTCGCAGGGTGATGTCAATGTCCTCTTTGTCGCCGGGTTTATCCTCCAGAATCAGCTCCGGGGAAGGAAGGGGTGCGGTTCGAGTTGATGGTAGATGAACAACGTTCAATGCCCGGCGTTTTTCTGATGCCGCCGGTTTTTCTCCGAGGGTATCGATAGCTTCTTCCAACGCCTTGTATTCCAGGCTAAAAGGATGAGGTTGCGGTTTGTTTATCCGCCGATTTCGGCCCCAATTTTCGGAAATTAAAGCGGAAGACTCTGCCCAGAGGTAAAGATTCGCTGTATCCCACAGACCATGCAGTACAATCATGTTTGCCCTGTCGTAAAATATGATTATTCTATTCTACAATAAAGCTGTTGAAAAAAATCAGATTGAATAGATGGTTGCCTTCGCTGGTTTTTTGGTTTTACTTTGTGACG
>CAZOGR010000158.1:0-4007 GCA_964579355.1 uncultured Dehalococcoidales bacterium
TCCCGGTTGAAGACGCGGTTGAGGAGTTCGATGGTGCCCCAGACTTTCCGCCGGACGCCGCCGCCCTCGCTGCCAATCCACTCGTAGAATTTTTCCCGGGGGATATTCCGGGCTTCTTCGATAGTCAATCCCCTCGCTAAATCGCAAAGCGCTTCGACAACGACGTTCGCCGTCGGGTCGCAACTGCAAAGGTACCGTATATCGTCAACCCTGCCGTCCTTAATCATGACGTAAACGTTAATGTAGTCCGATTCACCCTTGCCGCAGATGTGAATACCTTCCGCCTTCGAATCGATAAAATAGGACGGGTCGTCGAATTTCCCGGCGTTTTTAAACCCTTCCTTCATCAGTTGCTTGTATTTTTCAGCTACGATTTCATCCATTTACCTGACCTGCTCCATAGTATATTTTTCCGGATATCATTATACATAGAAGCGTTCTTCGAAAATTTCCTGAAGCGTTTCAAGAAACACGTCACACTCCTCGATGGTGTTGTAAAAGTAGAAAGAAACCCGGTACATCATTCTCTGTTCGTTCGGCAGCTGCGGCCCCGACCAGCCGACGCCGAATGTTTTATTGAGATAGGAATGGACGCAGAACTGTCCGTCCCGTATCATCACGTTACTTTTATCGCTCAGTTCCTCAGCAATGCCGTTGGCGTTCGGACGCTTGACCTCGAAAGAAAGGATACCACTTCTCTTTAGCGGGTCTTTCGGGCCGAGGATATGGAACCAGCCGAGGTCGCCGTAGCGTTCCATCAGTTTTCCGGTAAGATACCTGTTCAGCTTTTCTTCCTGCTTTTTAATGGTATCCATACCGACCTTCTGCAGGTATTCGACCGCCGCTCCGGTGGCAATCTGCCCTGCATAGTCCTGGAGGCCGACTTCGAACCGCTCCGGCGGCTGAAGAAGGGTATAGTCATCATAGTTCGAGTCGAAAACCGTATCACCGCCGAGCATGACCGGCAGAATCACGTTTTCAGCCTCGTCTTCCTCACGGGTCATTTTTCCAAGGTAGTCGGATTTCCCGTAGAGCACGCCAACGCCCCGCGGCCCGCACATCTTGTGCATCGAAAAGGCCAGGAAATCGACATCGAGGTCTTTCACGTCAATCTTCTGGTGAGGTACCGCCTGGGCACCGTCGAGCAGAACCAGCGCCCCGTACCGGTGGGCAAGCTGTATCATTTCCTTTGCCGGAACGGTGTAGCCGGTCAGGTTCGAGGTGAAGCCGAGACTGACAAGGCGAACTTTCCGGGTCTTCAACTGCTGCTCGAACATATCGAGGTCGATTTCCCCCTCCGGCGTCGAATCAATCGGCTGATTCATGATGATGCCTTTTTTCCGCAGCCGCAGCCAGGGAATCAGGTTCGAGTTATGCTCTTTATCGGTATGGAGGACGACGTCGCCCGGCTTGAACTGCGTGCCGAGCGCCACCAGATTGATGCCATGACTTGAATTCAGGGTGAAAATTATCTCTTTATGAGATGAAGCATTGAGAAAATCCTTGACCATGTGCCGGGAACCTTTCATGTCCCGGTCGGGGTTACCGTCGATACGGTCGGTTACTTCAGAAGCAAAGCGGTGGCGGCTTCTGCCTTCACCGCAGGCGGGGAATTCATTATAGTATTCGCAAAAAGCCTCAACGACCTGCCGGGGAACCAGGGTATTGCAGGCATTATCGAAATACACCGGCAACCTGCCGTCATGTTTTATTTGCAAAGACGGGAAGTCTTTTCTTACCCATTCCAGAGAATTATCGATAGTCAACGAAGTTACCTCCCTCTGGAATATTATAACGACTCGGTCAGGATTATTCCAATACGGGGTCTACTATTATAGTATACTTAATTGATATGTTTTATCAACTTTTTCTCCGCGTGATTATTGGGTCCGTCCTGCTTTCCCTGAAAAAACGTTCCGGATTAAAATGCTGAAGTCGTTTTTCAAGAATTGACATTAAGTAGTGATATTGCTACATTGATGTCTAATATTGAAGAAGGAGCGTGCTTATGACAGGGAAAATATACAAGTGCCTGAACCCGGCCGGCGTACAGATGCCGGTCAAACAGTACCCGCTTGCTCCTCGACTGGACACCATCGAGGGCAAGACTATCCACATGTGCATCTGCGGAGAACCTGATATCACCATTCCGATGAGCAGGACCGTACCTCCCAGATACCCCCAGGTGAACTGGACGCTCAAGAAAACCTACGGCATCGACCCGAACCGGATGAGCGCCGAAGAAATGAAAACCACCGATGCTGTTGTCCTCGGCGTCTGCTGGTGACACAACGCGATTAGAAGGCAGTTGCCTTACTTAATCGACCTCGAACGCCGCGGTATCCCCACCGTCCTCATCGATTTCGAAGACCAGGATGTTTTTGTCAGGGAAGAAGCGAAAGTACTCGGCATGCCGGGACTGCGCTACATTCACGCTTCGCGGACCATTCGCGGCCCCCAGGATATTGAAAAATTCCTGCCGGACCTCTTCGACGCCTTGACCCGCCCCCTCACTGCTGCTGAAAAAGCCGAAGGCATGTGGACGCCCGACCAGCCGAGGATTCTTTTCGAGGGTACCCTCGAAGATGCCGAAGAATTTTACATGCAGTCGGAACGGATTCCCGGCAGCCTGAACGCCTGGTACGCCAAGTACACTGACGGCGCCCCCATCGTCGTCCCGACCGAAGAACGGGTCGAGAAGATGCTCAAGGGCACCAGCCACGCTCCCAATGAAATTATCAGCTATCAGAAAGACCTGATTATTCCGGACGCTCCCGAAGCTATCGGCAGCGAGCCGTCCGCCAGGAAAGGCGACCCGGTCAGGTACATGCCGGACAGAAGAGTAGCGACCGTCGAACAGGTTGCCGTCAACGCCGTCATGGCCGGCTGCCTGCCGGAATATTTCCCCATCGTCCTGGCAATCGCCGAAGCATCAGCCGGTACCGGTGACGGACGGGACGGACAGGGCTTCATCGTCAGCGGCCCTATTGCTAAAGAACTCGGCATGAACTTCGGTTTCGGTGTCTTCGGCCCGGGCAACCGCCCGAACAAGACAATCGGCCGGGTTTCCAAGCTGATGTGGAGAAATCTCGGCGGAGCTATTCCCAGCATTACCGTCACCAGCAATTTCGGCGACAACCCGGCCGTCAACGGCGGGTTCTGTATTTCCGAGAACGCCGACGGCCTTCCTAAAGAATGGCTCGGCCTGAACGAGGAACTCGGCTATAAGAAAGACGAGAATATCATTATGGTTGCCAGCCCGGGTTCATTCTTCATTCACAACCACTTCATGCCGGGCGTTTACCGCGCCCTGCAGAAAGACGGGCACGGCGCCATCGCCCGGTTCCTCGATGTCAAAGGCGTTCCCGGCCCGCACAACTGGCTCGAATACATCATCCAGGGCATCTGGGCAACCCGCGAAGGCGGTTTCACCCTGGTCATGGTGCCGGAGATGGCCCAGCACCTTGTCGATATCGGCTTCAAGTCGAAAGACGATGTCTATAAGTGGATTTGGGAGAGGAGCTTCGAACCGGTCGGCCGGTACCGGATGAGGGGCGGCCCCGATTTTGTGACCAACGGCTGGACCTCCATCGAGCGTACCTCAGGCAAGGTCTGGAAAGAACTCCCCGAGGACTACATGGTGCCGGCAGGCGGACAGAATCCGAGAGGGAACATGATACTGGTCTGCGGCGACCACGGTGATGAAGAAATGCTCCACAGCTTCACCGGAGGCCACGGACAGGCTTTCAGTATCGATAACTGGAAATAGTAATGCACCCTTACGGGTGAAATAAACGGGTATAAATAAAATAGAACCTGAAAAAGCACCCCGACAAAAATCGGGGTGCTTTTTATAAAAGGAGAATTCATATGACCGGATGTATCAGGTAAGGGTTACTTCTTGCCTTCGATTTCTTTAGGACCGGAGCCGACCTTTATTTGAATCTGCTTCTTTTTCTTTTCCTCGGCTTTCGGCATGGTAACCGTCAGGACGCCGTTATCGTAAT
>CAZOGR010000159.1:0-4007 GCA_964579355.1 uncultured Dehalococcoidales bacterium
CCCGGTATCGAACCGGAAAACCTCAAGAAAATCTTCGACCCCTTTTATACCACGAAAGAGGTTGGTAAAGGCACCGGTTTAGGCTTGAGTATCTGCTATGGCATCATTTCCGAACACGAAGGCAGAATATGGGCTGAAAGCCTCCCCGGAAACGGAACCACTTTCTACATCGAATTGCCTCTTCCCGGTCGTTCGATTCAATCGTGACCTTCCCGGTAAACGGCCTGGAAGAGGTAGAATCGACTGTGCTTCCTGTAACGTCCTGGTGGGATTCCGTGTCCTCCGCGGTCGAATTCATACCTTTTTTGGAATAATGGTTTAAATCTTCTTTCGTCATGCCTTCTTTATGTTATAATTCCTCTTAACGACCTGTTTACTTCTTACGCTTACCACAGAAAGGCAGATATGATTTCACTCGTTTCAGTTAAAATCGATGACGATGTCATCGCCTCTGTCGAAAAAGTCCTCCGCTCCGGCCAGCTTGCTGAAGGCCCCGTTGTCAAAGAATTCGAACAACGCTTTGCCGACTATATCAGCGTCCCTCATGCCGTTGCCGTGAGTAACGGTACCACCGCCCTCCATGCCGCTCTTATCGCCGCCGGCGTCGGGCCGGGTGACGAAGTTATCACCACACCCTTCAGCTTCATCGCTACCGGCAACAGTATCCTCTACTGCCAGGCGGTGCCGGTCTTTGCCGATATCGACCCGGTTACCTATACCATCGACCCGAAGGAAATCGAAAAGAAAATCACGAAGAAAACGAAGGCGGTAATCTGCGTTCATCTCTACGGCCTGCCATGCGACATGCAGAGTATCACCGCCCTCTGTAAAAAACACAACCTCGTTCTTATCGAAGATGCCTGCCAGGCGCACGGCTCCGAGTACAAAGGGAAAAAGACCGGCACCTTCGGCATCGGCTGTTACTCCTTCTACGCCACCAAGAACCTGCCCACCGGCGAAGGCGGCATGATTACCGCTTCCGATAGCGAAACCGATGCGAAGCTGCGGTCAATCAGGAACCACGGCCGCGCCGGCCAGTACCTCCATGATGTCCTCGGCTACAACTACCGCCTGACGGATATCGCCGCCGCTCTCGGTATCGGCAGCCTGAAGAAGCTCGACGATTATAACGCCCGACGCAACGAAAACGCCGCATTCCTGACGAAAGCAATTTCGAAAATGAAAGGTCTCGTTCCGCCCGCTGTCCCGCCGGACCGTACCCACGTCTTTCACCAGTATACCATCCGGGTGACGAAGGACTTCGGTATCACGCGGGACGAACTCCAGCAGAAACTGAAAGAGGGCGGCATCGGCACCGGCGTCATTTACCCGTTGCCTATTCATCAGCAGCCGCTCTATCGGAAACTTGGCTGTAATGACAGCCTTCCCGTTGCCGAACAGGCGGCACAGGAAGTACTCTCGCTGCCCGTCCACCAGCACCTTTCTGAAGAAGACCTGAATTTTATTATCGAAGGATTGAAGAATGCCTGTTAATGTTATTCAAAAAGGTAAAGTAATTCTCGGTAAAAATACAGTCATCGGCGATAACGTTACCCTCGGCCATCGCGACGACGGCACCCTCGAAATAGGGGATAACGCCGTCATTCGCTCCGGTACGACTATTTACTCGGATGTTAAAATCGGCGCCAACTTCCGCACCGGTCACAACGCCCTCATACGCGAGAAAACGGTCATTGGCGATAACGTCCTCATCGGTACGAATGTCGTGGTTGACGGAAGCTGTACCATCGGTAACAATCTCAGTGCCCAGACAAATGTTTACATAACGACATTAACTACAATTGAAGATGATGTCTTCATGGGGCCGTGCTCGGTGACGACCAATGACAAGTACATGCAGTCCGGTGCCGAACTGAAGGGCCCGTTACTGAAAAAGGGCTGCCGGATAGGGGCGAACTCGACCATTCTCCCGGGCATCGTCATCGGCGAGCAGGCCGTTGTCGGTTCCGGGGCTGTCGTGGTTCGCGACGTCAAGCCGTGGGCCGTCGTCATCGGCAATCCGGCTCATGAAATTTCGAGGAGCAGGAACATTGTCTAAGAGAAACATCGCCGTTATCGGCATGGGCTATGTCGGTATCCCCATGGCCGTCCTCCTGGCTGCCGCCGGTAACGACGTAACCGGTATTCAACGGAGGTCGACACGCTCCGGCTGGAAAATTGACTGGCTGAACGAAGGCCGCTGTCCCATCGGCGGCAACGAACCGGAGCTGCCGGAACTGCTGAAAAAGGTTGTCGTAGACGGTAATTTCCGGGTGACCGATGATTACGGGGCGGTCGAAAATACCGATATCATCCTTATCGATGTCCAGACTCCCACCGACGATACCCACATTCCCCGCTATGAATCGCTGAAAGAAGTCTGCCGGAACATCGGCGGCTTTCTGAAACCGGGGAAAATCGTCGTCATTGAATCGACCGTCGCTCCCGGCACCACCGAAAACATGGTCGGACCCATTCTCGAAGAAATGTCAGGGTTGAAAGCCGGACTGCCTGATGGATTCGGCCTCTGCTTTTCCTACGAACGGGTCATGGTCGGCCGCCTTATTCATAATATTCGGCACTACCCGAAGATTGTCGGCGGTATCGATGAAGAAACTGCTCGACAGGTTGCGGATGTGTACCGTGAGGTGATTCAGGCCGGTGTCTACCGGACGGATATCATGACCGCAGAGGTCTCCAAGACGGTCGAGAATGCCTACCGCGATGTCCAGATTGCTTTCGCTAATGAAGTCGCTCTCCTCTGCGAATCGCTCGGTATCGATGTCTATAAAGTCCGCGAGTTCGTCAACAATCTCCCGAACGACCCGACGGTACCCCATGCCAATCCGGTGCGGAACATGCACTTCCCCGGAGCCGGTGTCGGCGGCCACTGCCTGCCCAAGGATACCTGGCTGCTCATGTACGGCTACGAAGCCTACGGTGGCGAAAAGTCGCCGTACCCGTTCTCCCTCCTCACCGGCGCCCGGCACCTCAATGACTGGATGCCCGTCCACACCGTCGATTTACTTGACTCCGCTCTGAGAGAAGCCGGCAGGGAACTGAAAGATGCTGTTGTTGCGGTACTCGGTTACGCTTTCCTCGAAAATTCGGACGATCCTCGAAATACTCCCACGGTGCCGCTGTTGAAGGAACTGGAGAAGCGCGGCGTACGGTACTCCATTCACGACCCGTATCTCAGGGAGGACGAAGGCTACGCTATTTCGCAGGACCTCGAAGAGGTACTGAAAGGCGCCGATGCCCTGATACTTATGACCAAGCACAACGAGTATAAAGCCGTCACACCGGACATGTTGAAAAAACTGATGCGGACGAAAGTCGTCATCGACGGCCGTAATGCCTTCGATGATAAAGCCTTCAGCGGTGCCGGATTCGTTGTCAGGAGTATCGGAAAAGGAAAGCCCGCATAATGAAGCAGTGCCGGATTGATGCGACACTATCCGAAAACCGGAATCATTGACAGGTAAAATCCTTCTCCCTTAAAATGCGTTTGTATGACTGATAATAGTGAAGAGAATGAAAACCTTCCGGTATTCCCGATAGGCGTCGTCTCAGACCTGCTCGTAGTTCATCCGGAAACTATTCGAATCTGGGAAAAGTACGGCGTGATAAAACCCCGGAGGAGAAGCGGGAAACGGTTCTATTCTGAAAATGATATGAAACGGCTGCGGTTTATCCTGAAACTTATCGGCGAAAATTTGAACCTTCCTGCAATACGCCATTACCTGCAGTTATATCCCTGCTGGGAAATGAATGAATGTCCCTCCTGCATGCACGGCTCGGAGCTTCCGGTGTGCGCCAGACGGTGCTGGAAACAGGATAATCTTTACTGCCAGGTGCACGCTGAAAAAGACACCTGCTCAAATTGCGGATTTTGCAAATAAGCAGGAACTGATTGAACCGCTCATCGGTTTACAGAACGTACCGGGTGTTCCATGCAACACTTCACGGGATGTCAGATTCTCATGAACGTAACTTGACATGTCAAG
>CAZOGR010000160.1:0-3961 GCA_964579355.1 uncultured Dehalococcoidales bacterium
CCTGGCGGCAGGCAGTCACAATATCACTGCCGTCTTCAGCGGCGATGCTGTCTATGCACCCTGTTCTTCTCCGGTACTGGTGCAGGAAGTCTACCCTCCCAAGCCTGACCTGATTGTTTCTGAGATGAATGTATTCAAGGACGGGAATTTCGACCAGTACCGGGTTGGTTATGCTATCAGGAACATCGGTACCAAACCCGCTTTATGGGGATACGATGTCAGCTTGTATGCTGACGGCGTGCTGAAAGAAACACGGAAAATGGATTCCGGTATCGCGCCAGGATGGTACTCCTCGACTGCTTTTTCGTATCCCGTAACCGTCAGCGGGTTTTTTGACGAGGTTACCGTAACCGTCGATACCAATCAGCGTAACGACGAGATAAATGAGGAAAACAACTCTCTCAGCCAGATATACTATAAACCGCCTTCCTCTCCAATCAACGCCTGGCTGGCCTATACCTCGGATAAAACCAATACCATCGATGAGGGACCCTTCGCCCTGGACAGGGAAATATATGTCATGTCGGCCGCGGGAGGCAACGATGTTTTCCGGTTGACCGATAACGATGCCGACGATTTCCGCCCGGTCATTTCTCCGGACGGCAGCACGGTGATTTTCACCTCCGACCGTTCCGGCAGTTACCGTCTTTACCAGGTCAGTAAGTCCGGCGGAGAGGCAGTCTGCCTTACGCCGGACGACCCTGAAACATATGCTGACAACAATTATGAGTATTCGTACGGCGTCTGGTCGCCAACCTCCGGAAAAATTGCCTTTCTCCTGAATGACGGAGTAAACGAAAATGTCTGGGTCATGAACCCGGATGGCTCCGGAAAAACAGCCTTGACCACCCTTCCGTCCGGAGAAAACGCCTTCTGGCCGAACTTCAACGAGGATGGCAGCCAGGTACTTTTTACCGCTCCGGCAGGTGACTACCTCCAGGTCTTCGCCGTTAACTCTGACGGCAGCGCTCCGGCCGGACAGGTAACCGATTCTCCTTTTGATAAATACTACCCGGCGGTATCGCCGGACGGCACGGGTATGGTATTCAGCGGCGATACGTACAACTATGTCGAGAACTCGGGACTCTACAGTTTCGACATATTCTACCGGGATGCCGCTACCGGTGAGGAAACCATGTGGTTCGGCCGGGATACTTCCCTGCATCTGACATTCCCCGCCTGGTCCCTGGACGGACAGTATATCGTTTTTACCGGGAATATCTATGCAACTCCTGATAAATACAAAGACCTCTATTACGGCCCGGCAAACGGCAGCGGTGTCTACGAGATGATTGATGTGTTCCACATCAATGTCATTGATAATTTCAGCGACGAAATGCCCAACCTCGGCACCCCGAATCCGGTGTATATAACGGTGACATCCGATATCAATCCTTCCTGGATAACAGATACCGTCACATTCACCGCGACCGTGTCCACCGGAGCCGGCGCGATGAGCGGTGTCGTCAGGTTTTACATCAACGACAGTTATGTCGGTTACGAGTTCCTGAGTGAAGTCGGAGAAGGCGTTTATACAGCTAATCGTGCTGTTTCTTTCCCGTCCGGAACTCTTTCGGTCGGCTCCAATGCGGTAACGGTAACGTATGAGGGAGATTCATTCCATCAGCCAGGTTCCGGTTCGATGGAGCAGATTATTCTCGGTCAACCGGACCTGCGTGTCAGCGAACTTCACGAGGAGTGGGTTAATCCGCAAAACCCCGGCGACGGCTACCGGGTGTACTATACCGTTGAAAATTCGGGAAGCGCCGACGTCACGGATGACTTCGATGTCCGTTTGACAGTCGATGGTGAACAGACACAGGTTATGACAATCAGCGATACCCTGGCAGCTGACGGCGGTTCCGTCAAGGCTGTGTTCCCCGACCCGGTCATAATGGAAGGTGACTCGGATTATGTGCAGGTGGAGGCGGACATTAATGATGGTATTGCTGAGTTATATGAAAATAACAATTTCCTCCGTACCTATTTTTTCGCTCCGGAAGGTATCGAAGCAATTCTTAACGGTACGTTCAGCAACGGCCTGAATCACTGGATAGTCAATCCGCGTCTTCCCGAAACCTGGGAGCCTCTTTCCGAGGGGGTTGTATCCCTCAATCCGCCCGTACATCCTTTCAGCGGAACCGTTATCTACCAGAACCTGAATGTTACCGAAATTGCCGGTAAACAGTTCACCCTTGCCGCGGATATGCTGAATGAATCGGACACCCAAAACGGACGGGATATCGAAGTGTACCTGGTCTGGCTTGATAACGAAAATATTCTCCGTAAAGAGCTGGTATTGAACCCGGAAAATGCAAGCGTCTCATGGCAGGCGCCCACCCGGGTTACCGGGACCTTTACCGCCGACGCCGGCGCCCGTAAACTGGTACAGATTATCGTTGTCAAAGCAGAAGGCTGGGCTTCTTTCACGATTGATAACATCTCCCTGATGGCTGACAGCATATCGGTCGGTCCCGTCCCGCAGATTACCTCCGTCAGCCCGGAGGAAGGCCCTTACGGCACGTCCGTTACCCTCGCCGGCACCGGTTTTGGTTCCGAACCTGGATTGGTAACGTTCGGCGGTTCAGACGGGGGGCTGGAAATCACCGGCTGGTCCGATACCTCGGTCAGCCTCGATGTGGAGAGTCCCGCCGGGAGCGGTCCGGTACGGGTGACTATCGATTTTACCGAAAGCAACATCGATAAACCCTTCACCGTCACGTCTCCTTACTACAGCCTGAACGTGCTTGAAGACCAGGTCAGCGTCATTAGAGGCGATATCGCCGCTTTCCCGGTTCGCTTGGACTTCTTTAACGGGTTTATAAATACGAGCGGTATTACCTTCAGCATGGATTCCGGCCCGCATCAGTACTCGACGTTTACCCCGGCATCGCTGGCGGGGCCGGGAGCAACCCTGCTCCGGATAGATACCTCTGCGCTGGAACCAGGCATGTATTCCATCAGTATAGCTTCGGACGAAGCTGCGTTTCCGACCGTTTACGCTTCCTGCACGCTCAATGTACTGACGGTGAGCGATATCGTCTTTTCAGATGACGAGGGCAACATAATCACCGGTAAATCGTTCGCCCAGCAGGGAATCATTCCGCCGGTTAAGGCGAGGGCTTTCGATGCGGCGGGAAACCCGTTACCTGATGATTTCGTTACGTTAACTTCCGCTGACCCGGCTAAACTGGGCGTCTACAAAGATGACTGGGAAGGTTATAACATCTACGCCCTGGAGTCAGGTACCGTCGACCTCATCGCAACGACTCCGGACGGATATACGGAAAGCCTGCCGGTTACGATAACGGTTCCGGCTACCCCCCGGGTGACCGATATCGTCCTTGACCCGGCAGTTATCAGCAATGCCTATACCGGTTCGGTGCATTTCAGCGGCTCCGGGACAATGCTGAACGTCTCGTTCGGATTCCCCTGGCAACTGGCCGTAACCAATAACAGCGTAGTCATGTCCGGTGACGGACTCAGCTTTTCCGGGGATTTCGAAATCGATTATACCGGCGGCCCCCCCGAACCGGGACAGTACCTCTTCAGGGCTGACTCGAATTACGCTCAGACAGCCATTCCTTTTACGGTCGTGAACGATGCCATGTACAGCCAGGCAAAGGGTGCGGTAGTTTCCGTCGACGACACCATAATGCCGTACGCGCTGGAACACTTCACCCTGGAATTCTACAGTACTGATGGTGTATTACAGTTCAGTAAACTGGTCCATGGCACCGTATCCGCCAGAACCGTACCATTCGATTTTGGGGCAATACCCCCCGGTACCTATAAGATTCGATACGTACCCGGTGAAGGAATACTGCCGCAGTGGTTTACCAATGCAAACAGTTTCTCCGATGCCGCCGACATTACCTTTACCGCCGGGGAGGTCGTTGAAGATATTTTCTTCTTCGCTGTTGCCGGTGAAACGAAACCCGACCTGGTTATTTCCGAAATA
>CAZOGR010000161.1:0-3951 GCA_964579355.1 uncultured Dehalococcoidales bacterium
CGGAGGGCTTTTGCCTCTATCTGGCGGATACGCTCGCGGGTGACGTTAAATTCCTGTCCGACTTCCTCCAATGTCCGGCTGCGGCCATCTTCGAGTCCGAAGCGCAGGCGGAGTACGCGCTGCTCACGCGGAGTAAGCGCCGTCAGTACTTCCTCAATCTGCTCTTTAAGAAGCTGTTTCGAGGCGGCATCGACCGGCGGCAGGGCATCCCGGTCTTCGATGAAATCGCCGAGGTGGCTGTCTTCTTCTTCACCGATTGGCGCTTCGAGCGAGACGGGAAGCTGGGCGACCTTGACGATTTCCCGTACCTTGGCGGTGGGCAGGTCCATGCGGGCGCCGATTTCCTTAGCGCTCGGCTCTCTGCCGTACTCCTGGGCAAGCCGCCGGCTGACCCTGAGCAGCTTATTAATCGTTTCAATCATGTGAACCGGGACGCGGATGGTGCGGGCCTGGTCGGCAATCGCCCTGGTAATCGCCTGTCGTATCCACCAGGTGGCGTAGGTACTGAACTTGTACCCCCGGTGATGGTCGAATTTCTCGACTGCCCGAATGAGACCGATATTGCCCTCCTGTACGAGGTCGAGCAGCGACATGCCGCGCCCGATATGTTTCTTGGCAACGCTGACGACAAGCCGGAGGTTCGCTTCGATAAGGTGTTTTTCCGCCTTGTCCGATTCAGCCTTGATATGGTCGAGATGCTCTTTGATATGGCGTTCGAATCCGCTGAGAGTATCGATAAAATCATCATCGGTTACCAGCGTCTCAATCCCCGAAAGCTCGACATTCTCCGGAATTGCCTTCATGACCGATTCGGAAAGCAGTTTGCAGTTCAGGGAAAGATTGATGATGCGCTGCTCGGTTTCGGGAATATCGAGGCCGATTTCCCGGGATATCGACTGGATAAGCTGCTGGTCGATAACTCCGGCCATGCTATCGGCGAACACCTCATCTTTAATGCAGTCCCTCAAGCTTTCGCAGGGAGGCAGAGAAAGTTGCTCACGAAGGGCGCTGATAATCCCCGAATCGCGGCCGATTTCCTTGAGCATCGTCAACACAATCTCGACCGGAGACGGCGATTTCCCGTATTTCTCGCTGTGTTCGCTTTTTATGTCCTTGACACGCTTGGCGGCTTCGATTTTCTCTGCCAGCACCTTTTCGTCTTTTGCCGTCAGCAGGTTCACCTTGCCAATTTCATGCAGATACAGACGGACCGGGTCATCGGCAACTTCCTGATCTTCAACCGTATCGATAGGAATATCGATATCGAGGTCTTTCGAATCGTCGAGTTTCGCTTCGAAATCATCAGTTATCGGCTCGTCATCGTCGGTATCTTCAGGTTCAAATTTTTCCGTATCGTCATAATTTTCCAGAGTCATTTTCTCTCTCCTTTGCCGCCTTCTCTCCCGGCGCGCTTCAGAAAAATTTCGCGCAAATTATCCGTCAGTTCGATGTCTTTTTCTCCGGGTAGTTCGCCGGCCGCTTTGAGCGTTTCGCCTTTTCGGGCCAGGTTTCTGAGGTAGTCTTCTTTGAGGCGCAGTACATAATTATTATACCTTTCCTCTGTTTGCGTTGCCAAGACGTGCCGTCCGGCAAGCTCGTCGAGGTAGTCTGTCAGGGAATCATCCAGACTGTCCCGCAACGTTTCGGGATTCGGCGACCCCCTCCAGGCAAGGAATATTTCCCTGTTTTCACTGTTCTCGAAATAGTCCGACGGAATACCCGAACTTCGTTCCCGGAACTCCGGGTGTTTCAGGAGAAAAACCAGGAACTGTTCCTCGACCGGTTTTGAAAGCAGCGTTTTCACCGGTGTCCGCCCCGTTTTCCGCATCGGAAGCCGTGGCTGCGGACGGTAAGAAGGGACAGGTTTCACCGCTCCGAGCGAGGCTTGTATGGCATTCTCATTGACGCCGGCGAGCCTGGCCAGCTTTTGTATGTAGTGCGCCCGGCGTACCGGATTTTTCAGGGAAGACACCACCGGCCCGACTTTATCGACAAGGATTCGTTTATCGCCCGCTTTCGCCAGGTCGAGCCCGGCGCTTACCATATCGAACGAAAAATCGACGACCGGAACGGCTTTTTTCAATAAATCCTGCCAGCTTTCCGGGTGTTCCCGGATAACATCATCAGGGTCTTTTCCTTCCGGAAGGACGACTACGTTCAGTTCGATATCGAAGGTGTTCTCATAATCGACACAGCGGAGCATCGCTTCCTCGCCGGCGCTGTCAGCATCCATGGAGAGAACGATATTTTTCGTCAGTTTTTTCAGGTCGTTAACCTGACGTTCGGTAATGGCTGTCCCCATCGAGGCAACCACGTTGGTAATGCCGTTCTGGTGAGCGGTGATGACATCCATGTAGCCTTCCATCATGACCGCCTGGTCCTGCCGTCGTATCGACTGGGAGGCCAGGTTGATGGCATAGAGGGTGCCGCTCTTATCAAAGACGGGTGTCTGGGGAGAATTGACGTATTTCGGCAGGGAATCGTCCAGCACCCGGGCGCCAAACCCGGTGACCCGCCCGCGGCTGTCGCAAATGGTAAACATCAGCCGGTTTCTGAACCGATCGTGGGTCCGGCCGTCCTCGGATTCGACGAGGAGCCCGGCTTCGAGTATCTCTTTCTCGGCATAGCCCTTTTCCATCATATATTTTTTCAGGGCGCCCCAGTCATCGAGGCTGAACCCCAACTGGAAATCCCTGACCGTTTTTTCACTCAGGCCGCGTTTTTGTATATACCGCCTGGCCGGTTCCGCCGACGGTGAATTCAGCAGCAGGTTATTGAAGTAGAGGGCGGCAGCGCTGTTGATTTCGAAGAGCTTGTCTTTCTCATCTTTCTTCTCGTCCGGCTGGTTCCGGACGGGGACTTCCAGTCCTGCTCTCGCCGCCAGGAAGCGAAGAGCGTCGCCGAAGTCCATGTTTTCTTTCTTCATGATGAAAGAAAAAACATCGCCGCCGGTGTTACAGGCGCCGAAACAGTGCCAGCTCTGCCGTTCCGGGTAAACAAAAAACGACGGGTTCTTCTCTTCATGGAACGGACAGGGAGCCGAAAGGTTACGCCCGGATTTTTTCAGCGTCACGTACTGGCTGACAACTTCGACGATATCCGTTTTCTGTTTTACGTCATCGATAATACTCATTCGCTCGCTTCAATGATAGCAGAAACAGGGGCTTATTGTTGTTGCAGGACTTAATTATAGGACAAATTTCCGATTTTACAAGTGGTTTTACCGGTTTTTTTCAGATGTTCTTTTCCTGTTTGAGGGAATGGAGCACCTGAAAGAAGTGGCGCGTCCATTCGTTGGCGGTTTTCCGGTTGAGGCAGAAGACGATACGAAGTTTCGGATGAAAGGCAAAGAGTTCGGCAATCGCTTTAGCGCAGAAAGCTGGCGTATAGTAGTGCACCTTTTTCGGGTTGAGGAAATCAGCATAGGAAGCTTCGATGACCAGGGCATGGTTTTCCTGAGCAGCCAGTTCAGCGAGCCGCTGATGCAGTACCGGCATGGTACCGAAATCAGCCATAAGGTTATCGAAGGTTTTCCGTTCGACGACGGCGATGAACCGGTCTTCCTGCATGAGAGCGTAATCGCCGGCGGAGATGACACCCCGTTCGATATCGGCACCGGGGAAACGCCAGGGGTATTTTTCATTGCTGTGAATACGGACGAGCATTCCCCCGGCCTTGTCCCGGGAAACCAGCTTGAAGGAGGGGCGGTGCTGGGCAATAGACCGCTGCGTCAGCTAGAATATCTGCTCGTAACTTTCACCGGGCCTGTTTTTGTACGGTTTTTCCAGAAAAAGAAAATCGCACCGTTTATACTGTTTCCTGTCCAGTATTACGGAGATACGTTTACCGCGCTCGTTGACCGTCAGGATATCCAGCCGCTCAATTTCTTCGAGGGGTTCTTCGGGAAAGGGAGGTTCAAGTTCCCGAAGGCAGAACAGTTGCCGATTAGCC
>CAZOGR010000162.1:0-3918 GCA_964579355.1 uncultured Dehalococcoidales bacterium
GCCAGTTTTCGCTTGAATTCAATCGGTTCCACCACCGTCAGTTTTGTAGCGGCTTTCAGCCTGGCAAGCTGCATGATGGTCATGCCGCAACTGCCGGCGCCGATAACCATCACGGTATCGCCCGGCGCCCACGGATGAAGCTCGACCGCCGGCAGGGAAGCCCCGATGACCTCGGTCAGGGTCGCTTCTTCCAGTTCGACGTTATCGGGGCAGGGGAATACCTGCCTCTCATGCATGACGCTGTATTCGGTCATCAACCCGTCGACATAGCTCCACCCCGGCCTGAAGCAGAACGTCTCATGGCCGTGACGGCAGTTGTAGCAGGAACCGCAGTACCGGTGCTGGTCGAGAGTAACCCGGTCGCCGACTTTCAGCCCCATGGCATTAGCGTTCTTACCCAGTTCCGCCACGTATCCGGACGCCTGGTACCCGATGTAGTAGGGCAGCCTGAAGGGGATTTCACCGGTAACGGCGTACGGGTCGGCCCCGCCGACCGCGCAGAATTCGATTTTTACCTTGATGTCTTCCGGCCCCATTTCTCTCAGGGCAACCTCGGTGAGTTTAGCTTTCCCGAATTCCTCCACCACCACCGCTTTTACTTTTTGTGTCATACTTGTCCAATCTCCTTTAACATAATTTTCATGGTTCCTTTTCCTCGAATAGTTTCGTAACAACCTTCAGGTTATGGAGATTATACATCTATCGGTAATAGCGAACAACGTTTGTTGTACGTTATTCTTGACAATTGACCGGTTTTTCTATTAAGATAATTGGTATTAAGAATTATTATTGATAATGAAAAGACGACACACACAACAGAAAGAAGCTGTCCTTCACGTCGTTCGAAGAGCAGACTGTCATCCGACAGCAGACTGGGTGTATGACGAAGTACGAAAGACACTGCCAGCTATCAGCAAGGGAACGGTCTACCGGAATCTCCGGATACTCTGTGAAGAAGGAGAAATTTCAGAATTGAATACCGCCGGAAATGTCTGCCGGTATGAAGGTAATCTTAGCAGTCATTACCATTTTCGCTGCGATATGTGCGGCTGTGTCGTCGATCTGGATGAGCCGGTCGATGCAGAAATCGATAGCAGAATAGAAGAAAAAACCGGTTTGAAAATAACGCACCATCACCTCGAATTTCGGGGTGTATGCCGGAAATGTCAACAATAAAAAAGGAAAAGGAGGGTAATAGCTTGAGTAAATCGATTAAGGGAACCAGAACCGAAAAAAACCTGTTGACGGCATTTGCCGGGGAATCGCAGGCAAGGAACAGGTACACCTTCTTCGCCAGCGCCGCCCGTAAAGAAGGATTCGAACAGATAGCGAATATCTTTGCGGAAACAGCGGCTAATGAAAAGGAACACGCTGAAGTGTTCTTCAAATATCTCGAAGGGGGAGCTGTCGAAATCACCGCCTCCTACCCGGCGGGGGTTATCGGGAGTACGCTGGCTAATCTGCAAGCCGCCGCCGACGGCGAAAAAGAGGAATGGAGCATCATCTACGCCAATATGGAAAAGGTAGCTCGTGAGGAAGGCTTCGAGGATATCGCAGTCTCCTTCAAGGAAATCGCCGAAGTCGAAGAATTCCACGAGGCACGCTACCGGAAACTGGCCGCGAATGTCGCCAACGGAGAAGTTTTCAAGAAGAAAGAAGTCGTGAAGTGGCACTGCACCAACTGCGGCTATATCCACGAAGGGACCGAGCCGCCGGACGAGTGCCCGGCCTGCAAACACGCTAAAGCCTATTACGAACTGCTCGCGGAAAACTATTAACGCTGAAAGCACGAATTGAACCAGGGATTACCCGCGTAAGGAGGGCAATCATGACTGAAGAGAAAAAATGCCCGGTAACGGGCAAAACGGGCAAGATGCCTGCTTCGAAAGGTACGTCGAATCGTGACTGGTGGCCGAACCAGTTGAACCTGAAGATGCTTCACCAGAACAGCACCCTGAGTAATCCGATGGGTGAGAAGTTCAATTATGCTGAAGAATTTAGGAAACTCGACCTCGCAGCGCTGAAAAAAGACCTTTATGCACTGATGAATAATTCACAGGACTGGTGGCCGGCTGATTACGGCCACTACGGGCCGCTCTTCATTCGCATGGCCTGGCACAGCGCCGGAACCTACCGCATGGGCGACGGCCGCGGCGGCGCCGGTGACGGCACGCAGCGTTTTCCGCCCCTCAACAGCTGGCCGGATAACGTCAACCTCGACAAAGCCCGGCGGCTGCTCTGGCCGATTAAAATGAAATACGGGAAAAAGATATCCTGGGCCGACCTGATGGTACTTGCCGGTAACTGCGCCCTCGAATCGATGGGCTTTAAAACCTTCGGCTTCGGCGGCGGCCGCGAAGACGTCTGGGAACCGCAGGAAGATGTCTACTGGGGCTCCGAGACCGAATGGCTCGGTGACAAGCGGTATTCCGGCGAACGCGACCTCGAAAATCCCCTCGCCGCCGTCCAGATGGGCTTGATTTACGTCAATCCGGAAGGCCCGAACGGCGAACCGAACGTCATCGCTTCAGGAAAGGACATCCGTGAAACCTTTGCCCGCATGGCGATGAACGACGAGGAAACCGTTGCCCTTATTGCCGGTGGCCATACCTTCGGGAAAATGCACGGCGCGGGCAGCGCCGAAAACGTCGGTCCGGAACCGGAAGGTGCGCCAATCGAACAACAGGGACTTGGCTGGAAAAGTAAATTCGGCAGCGGCAAAGGGGGGGATACCATATCGAGCGGCCTCGAAGGCGCCTGGACGCCGACGCCGATAAAGTGGGACAACAGCTACCTGAAAACGCTCTTTCGTTATGACTGGAATCTGGTGAAAAGCCCGGCCGGGGCACATCAGTGGGTACCGACCGACCCCGAAGCGGCGACAACGGTGCCCGATGCCCACGACCCGAACAAACGCCACACTCCGGTCATGACCACCGCCGACCTGGCCCTGCGGATGGACCCGGTTTACGCTCCGATAGCCAGGCACTTCATGGAGAATCCGGATGAACTGGCCGACGCCTTCGCCCGGGCGTGGTTCAAGCTGACCCACCGCGATATGGGACCGCGCTCACGTTATCTCGGCTCCGAAGTTCCGGAAGAAGACCTTATCTGGCAGGACCCGGTACCGGCCGTCGATTACCCGCTCATCGATGATAAAGACATCGCTGTTCTTAAAGCGAAAATCCTCGCCTCCGGCCTGTCTGTTTCCGAACTGGTTTCCACCGCCTGGGCTTCGGCATCCACCTTCCGCGGCTCGGATAAGCGGGGCGGCGCCAACGGAGCGCGGATTTGCCTTTCGCCGCAGAAGGACTGGGAGGTCAATCAGCCTGCCCGGCTGCAGAAAGTGTTACAGAAACTCGAAGGAATCCGGCAGGAATTCAACGCCGCCCAGTCAGGCGGCAAGAAGGTTTCACTGGCTGACATAATAGTACTCGGCGGTTGCGCCGGTGTCGAAAAGGCAGCGAAAAACGCCGGTTACGATGTCACCGTACCGTTTACTCCCGGCCGAACCGACGCTTTGCAGGAACAGACCGACACGGTCTCGTTCGGCGTCCTCGAACCGAAAGCGGACGGTTTCCGTAACTATCTTAAAGAAAAATACGCCTTGCCTGCCGAAGAAATGCTGGTCGATAAAGCCCAGTTACTGACCCTGACCGCTCCGGAAATGACGGTGCTGCTCGGCGGTATGCGGGTGCTCGATACGAACTACGGCCAGTCGCCGCACGGCGTCTTCACCGTACGTAAGGAAACGCTGACCAATGACTTCTTCGTCAACCTGCTCGATATGGGCACGGAATGGAAACCCGTTTCCGGTAGCGATACCGTCTTCGAGGGATATGACCGGAAAACGGGCGACCTGAAATGGACCGGTACCCGTGTCGACCTTATCTTCGGTTCGAACTCCCAGCTCCGGGC
>CAZOGR010000163.1:0-3884 GCA_964579355.1 uncultured Dehalococcoidales bacterium
TAACTTCCCGGGCATTTCCGGTATCATTTGCCCCCCCGGAACCGACAAGGAATCGGCCATCAGCCGAGAGAGTCGAGTTCGTGTTACCGAATTTGTCGACCTGGCCGGCACCGAGGACGCTGAGGCAGTCGTTATTGTTCCCGCCAATCAGTATTCCCTGAGCCATGATGGTATCCATCACCATCTTCGAGCTGTAAACACCGGCAAGGCTCTGCAAACCGAGTTCGCCCGGCAGGGGATCATAGCCATACTGCCCGTTACCGGTGATTATCTCCAGTTTAACGTCCATAGCTTTCAATCGACGGTATGCTAAAAGGACACCGGTAGAACGGGAACCGGCACCGAGGAGGACCAGCTTCAGGTTCGAGGATTGAATACTCTCGATAATCTCCCGTGAAGCGGCAACAAGCATCATTTCTTCAGCCGTGAATCCACCAGGAGGAACATACATGGTATTACCGGGAGAGGATGATGGTGTTTTGACCAGGTATAAATCGTCTATCTTTTTCTTGCCCAGTTTCCGCAGGTAGTCTTCATTGGTCGGGGAATCCAGAACCCATTCTTTCAGCCAGTCAGTAAGGGTTTCATCAGACCGAAAGGCGGAGTGAAGTTCGTTCAGGAATTCCACGTCGGACTCGTACCCGGTAAAATCGTCGAGGCCGGGATTTGCCAGCGAGAACGGATGAAGGCCGAGTGGCACTTCGCAGACCGCTCGCACCCGATGCCCCGGTATTTTGACGAGAGGCGAATGGGTACGGATAACCTCGCCTGAGACGATTTTTTCAACCGTGACGATTACTCCCCCAGCGCTTGCAAGGGAACCCCAGATATCATCGCCGTAGGGTATGCCGAGGATGGTGTTCCCCAGCTCGTCAGCCACACAGCCATGAACAATGGAGATATCCGGGATGAGGGCGGCAACGACACCGGTTGTTTCATCACCGAAAGGGTTGTTAATTTCCTGAAAACAGTACCGGTTGTCGCCTGCCATCCGGCTTCCGGAAATTGACCGGGTAGGAAAGAAAGGAACGCCCAGAGCGCCCGCCATGAGACGCTGCTGGAGTGAGCAGAGCGACCAGTTTTCGAATTCGATACTTTTATCCGCCCATTTTTGCTGCATCACCCGGCTGGGTCGGCCGGAGGTGGAGATATCGACGCAGGCAGAGAAGACCATTTTTTTCAGAAGATTGCAGGCAAGCAGATTGAGGGCGTGCCCGGTAACGGTGTTCTGTATCAGGGTAAACCCGGGATTTTTTCCATAATACCGGCGAATAATCTCGCAGATAGCCGCACTGTCTCCGCCAATACCTCCGGCAATGTGCAGCTTCATGCCGGGTCGGGTAAAGGAAGCGACCGCTTTTTGCAGCGTCATTACCTTACTGCACCGTGACTCTCGACCAGAGTTCATCATGCCTTCTTCTCTTACTATCCAGACACTCCGGATATTACGACGATACCCGTGTCAGGTGTAACTACAGGTCATGTATACCGGTCTGGCCTAAGTTATGATTGACTCGTCCCTGCCGGTTTTCTGGTTCGATGTACTTTTTTCGGCTACCGATAATCAAATTACCGTCGCAGTTCATGCCGCACTATTATCTGACTTTTATCACTCTCTGTAAAAATTTACCATATACTATCATAATCAGCGTATAAAATTAAGAGCATTGTGAAATTTTTCGTATCAACATCAGAATATTCTTAAAAATTCGTCATCGTTAATGTGTTTTTCTCGTAGTTTTCGGCAATTCGGGGTTATTGAAAGACCCGCAGAGAAAGGTCTATAATCATACACATCTTCAAAACACACGCATCAGCATATCCCAGAGAAAAAGCCACCCGAAAAGGAGCTATATCGATGCTTAATGGTTACATCGGGAAAATGCTTTTCGTAAATCTGACGAACAGAGCCATAGAAGAGAAAGAAATTTCCGAAGAACTGGCGATGAACTACATCGGCGGTTACGGTATCGGGGTAAAATTGCTGTACGACATGATGAAACCGGGAGTCGATCCTCTCGGTCCGGACAATATCCTCGGGTTCGTCACCGGACCGGCAACCGGTTCCGGAGCATTTTTCGGCTCCCGGTATATGCTGGTCTGTAAATCACCGGTAACCGGAGGGTGGAATGATGCCAACTCGGGAGGCTATTTCGGAGGTGAGCTGAAAAAAGCCGGATACGACGCTGTTTTCGTTACCGGCATATCTGACCATCCGGTTTATCTCTGGATTTACGATGGAAAGACAGAGATAAGAGACGCCGGGCACCTGTGGGGAACAGATACGAAAGAAACACTGGAAAAGCTTATCGAAGAAATCGGCAATGCGAAAATCCGGGCTTCGATAATCGGACCTGCGGGTGAAAACCTGTCCTTGATTTCCTGCCCGATAAACGAAGGCCACCGGGCGCCGGCCAGGGGTGGCGGAGGAGCCGTGATGGGCTCGAAGAAACTGAAAGCAATCGTGGTCAGAGGTACTTTAAAGATCCCGGTTGCGAACCCTGAAAAGCTTCAGGACATTAACCGCCGGGTGAGTAGGTATATGAAGGCAGAGCAGCAGCAGGGAGTAGCTGCCCTCGGAGGATTCGGAACAGGAGTAGGAACGGCAGCTTCAGCAATGGACGGGAATTCGCCGGTCAAGAACTGGAGCGGCGTCGGGACAGTCGATTACAGCCTGGAAGCGGCAAAAAGTATGTCTTCCGCCGAACTTGACCGGTTCAAAGTGTCGAAATATGCCTGCTCTCACTGTCCTCTGGGATGCGGTGCTGAATACGAAGTCAATTCGGGTAAATGGCCAGTCGGCAAAACCGAACGCCCGGAATATGAGACGGCTTCGGCCTTCGGCAGCATGTTGTTAAACGGAGATGAAGAATCGTTGCTTAAATTAAATGAGATGTGTAACCGGGCGGGACTGGATACCATTTCGGCGGGAGCGACAATTGCCTGGGCAATGGAGTGCTACAACGCGGGAGTGCTGACGAAAGACGATCTCGACGGTATCAACTTAACCTGGGGTAACAGTGAGGCAATCGTTGAAATCACCAGGAAACTCGCCGCCGTCGAAGGCTGCGGAGCAGTTCTGGCACTCGGTTCACGAGGAGCGGCTGAAAAATGGGGCAGGGGGTACGAATATGTGCAGACGGTACTTGGTATCGAGTTTCCGATGCACGACCCGAAGTTCGCCCCGGGGTTCGGGCGGAGTTACCAATTCGACCCCACTCCCGGACGACACGTGAAAGGCGGCCTCGGGCATTTGCAGGAACACGACAACACGGGAGCCAAGTATAATTATGACGGGTCCGGTTTCATGGATGTCTATGACACCTTCAAGAAAGAAGTGTTGAATTCGGCTGGTTTTTGTTTATTTTCTGAGGATTTCGTGCCCGAAGGGACGTATAACGAATACATCCGGGCACTGACCGGCTGGCCGTTCCAGGCTCCTCAGCTTTTCGCTGCCGGGAAACGGATACTGACAATGAGACAGGCGTTCAATATTCGGGAAGGCTTGAAGAGAGAAGATTTCGCCATGCCATCCCGTTCCCTGGGAAACCCACCGCAGACAGAAGGCCCGCTCGCCGGAATAACCGTCGATAACGACAAGCTGGGAAAAAATTTTTACAGGATTCTCGACTGGGACTGGGAAACCGGTAAACCATCCCTGCAAGCCCTGCGGGGAACAGGCGGACTCGATAACGTCATCGGAGACATGTATGGCGAGTCCGCTCTGATACCATGAGATAACCCGTATTACCGGTAACCGGTTACTTCACCTCCGAAGCCCGGGTAACGGTGTAGTCGGTAGTAAACATCAGGTTGGTGAACAGCACCGGTTTGTCAGGATTATCGACTCTTTTGAAATTAAGCGGGCAGTGCCACAAACCACC
>CAZOGR010000164.1:0-3879 GCA_964579355.1 uncultured Dehalococcoidales bacterium
TTTCCCACTATTCATATCGGCCGGGACCATTCGGAATAGGGTAAGTAAGATAGTATAAGTTTTATCTCCCTATCGCCAGGCATCGATGCTGTATGCCGCTGCGGCTGCTGATTCACCGTATCCGCTGCGACCACCTGTAAGCTGGATACAGGCTTCTTCCTCACCTCCGCCGATGATGATACAGTTTTCGAACGGGTCGTTAACAGCGGGTACCAGATAATCGTCAGGGAGTTCTTTCCATGGCTTCCCTGAGATTTTTTCTCTTCCCAGCCAGCCGTTCGTGCTTAAATCCGGCCATGAACGATGTCTGTACCTGCTCAGAGGTTCGAAACTCTTTTGATATATCCATTCGTAGACGTCATCTTTGGATTTGAAGCCAATCTCGTATAAGTGCTGTGCCAGCTCCGGAATCATTACCTGTGTCAATCCACCCTCGATGATGTTGAAGATATCGGGAATGATGTACTCCAGCCAGTTGTGAGGACCGGGTATACCTTTCACTCCGAGTTTCCTTGCCATTCCGCCGTGACCGCTCTTCTGGAAAGCCCGGTACCCGCCGGGTGAAAACTCGTGCCCAAGAATGCCGCCATGATTTCCAATAGTCATCAGCACGGCAACGCTTTCATCTTTCTTGTAACCGAGCTCTTCATTCAGTCCTTTCCATCCTGTTGGCAGTCCGTCTGCATTCTCGCCGATACAGAAACCACCCTGATTCATCGGGCTGCCGTGAGAACTCATCCTGTTTACTCCCGGAATTGCTCCGCCAAGATTACGCGCCATTAACTGGAAAGCGCGGCCTATAGGTCCGTTTACCGGGCTGCCGGGCCCCATATGTCCGCAGCCGGTATTGACCCCGATTTCTTTCACAATTGGACCGCTGAGAACGACAACCTGTGTGGGGAAATTAGTTGTACCGGTCGGCAGTGCCGATTCGGCAATCGCCAGCACAACCGGTAAATGCTCGGGCCTGCAGCCGGCCATCACAGCATTGACCGCTACTTTTTCAACCGTAGCCGTGAAAAGCCTGGGCTGGAAGCGTACCAGAGAACCTTTCTTTCCTTCTTCCCTTAGCTGCACCGACCTGTCGGCCTGGTAGACTACCAGCTCGTCAGGTTTATGGCTGGTGCCCTTCAGCATTTCTCTGACCTTTTCCTCAGTGGGAATAACGATCGGTAAACCGTCCGTGTATATCGATATTTCCGATTCTACAGGCCGAGGAATATACTTCGTCTGCTGGTAGAACGCATGGGCTTCATCCATCGTTCCTTCAAATAATACCCTCTCGGTCGGAGGAGTATACATGCCTGCTTCCTTCTCCTCTTCCGTAAGCGGGTCGGTAAGCATCTTCAGCATCGGCTCTATCCATTGCTTAACATCTTCAGGTCCGGGAAGGATGCGCGAAGCCGGTAGATAGCGTATCTTCGGCACGCCGCTTGCAAGCGCTTCTTCCTTGACCATATTATGCTGGTCTTCAAGGTCAACCAGCACCGTGGGAATACCTTCTTTTTCAAGCTGTGCCAGATAGGGCAACTGCCCCCAAACGGCACCGCTTCACCAGCATACCGCCAGAATCACAGCGTCGGTCGTTTTCTTCTCTTCTTCGGTTAAATACACCGGACGCGGCATATAGGATTTCTTCTGCGTCCAGTTTACCTGAGGATACTCTTCCCTCAGTTTCTTCTCCATGGCCAGGGTAATATCCGGTTCTCCGGTAATACTGATATGGATGGTCTTGCCATTAATCGTATCCAGACGGGGAGCCAGGGGAAATGTTTTTACCGGCAACTCTATCCCGACGGGACTGAGGCATTTATAGGTTCTATCTTTTTCTGCCATATTCAATTTCCTCCAATACCGAAAAACTGGTCTGTTTCCGGTTAACACAGCATTTTATTCAGAGTTTGAAATAGAATCCACAAGCTAGGCAGGATTATTGTAGTAAAGCGGAGCGAGGAGAATATCAGAGAAAACAATTGGTTTATCAACTCTCTTGAAGTTAAGCGGACAGTGAACAAGTCCCTTTGGGACATATACAAATGTAGTTTTTGTTATTATGTGCTTCTCTCCTTCCTCACCAAGACAAAGTTCGACCTCAGCTCCGAAATCCGCATAATCCATGGGATTAGCTCCGATAAAGCAGAGGATTTCATCCTGATCATGAGTATGTCCTTTATCAGCCATTAAAAACGGCTGATGAATCGCCTCCATTGTGATGCTGAAAGGTACCCTGTTCCACGCTTCGGGAACAAAATCCTGTCCGATGCGGATTACCGGCACCTCGATTTCCGGATGGCGCGGGGTTCCCAGTGGTTCCGAAAGTATATATTTACCGTACCTGGTTTCTGTCACTATTCCACTCCTTTCTCACGATGTTATTCGTAACGTAACGGTATCAGTATCTTCCGTATTTTTTCACCGTTTCAACCATTGCCCGGATGTTTTCCGGTCTCGCAAAGTCAGATGCGCTTCCCGGACGAATAATCAGACCGCCGCCTTTGCCCACTTCATCAATGACTTTCTTCGTGTAATTCTCCACCTCCTGCGGCGTACCCGCCTGGAGTATCGTAGGCGGTACTCCACCCTGAATGCACATGCGATTGCCGATGATTTTTTTGGCTCTGAACACGTCGGTCAGTTCGCAGTGGAACACGACCTTACCTTTCGGGAAATCGAGCAGATATTCCAGGCGCTGATTCCAGACGCCTTCGAAGAACGGAGCAACGATACAGCCCAAATCGATTGTGGCAAGTATTGCTTTCTTGAGAGTCGGCCAGTAAAATTTCTCGAAATCTTTAACGGACATGAATCCGTCCGAACCTCTGTGCAGCGCCATGAATACTCTTCGGGGATTACCATAGGCATCGGGCGCAAAAGGAACTGCTTTCTTCTTCCGCCAATCGAACAGCATATCGCAGGCAGCCAGCAGTTTATCCGGGCACCGGTACATGTCCATCATCGCGCCCTTCATTCCCCTGAGAAAGTCAGAGATTGTGTCGAAGGGTGCTCCGCCGAAACCGACACCCCCACCGCCGCCTGCTCCCCTCGTGGCAGTTCCACCCATTCCTTCACCGCCGACGTATTCCGGTGGAAACCCTAATTCCATCATCTCGCTGGTGAATTCAGCAAGTTCTTTTCTCTGCTTTTCCTGTTCCTCGCTTACTTGAATCAATACCTTCCCGATTTCTCTGAACTCGGGAGAAGTTAACAGCGAAGCAACCATCTGGATTCCCATGCCGCCAATCATATCCCTGAACGAGGGAAGTTTTGGCAGCGGAGCTAACAGTCCGTAGACTCTGGGCAGGTAATATCGAAGCACGAAATCGGAGGGATCACTCAGAAACAGGTCGTATTCGTCCTGTTTCATGTACTCTCCTTCGATAAACTGATACGGTGTATCGTGGGGTAAGGTACCGCCCGGCCAGGCGGCATTTTTAGTATCAAGTAATGCCATGATGTTCCCTGAATCGGAGAACATGCCTGCTCCGCCGGTATCGGCATCGAACTCCAGGGATGTCAGCAGACTCGCCATGCGGTAGGCATTATGGTCATAGTACATCGAGGAAATGGGTATTCCAACGTACCTGCATGCAAAGACTGTGGTTTGAAAGGTTACAGGTATCCTGTCCGGTATCTTTAACTGGCTGGCATCGACCATTCTCTGCTCTTTTTCCCGGTAAAGTTCCGAAAGGCTCTTTCCATTCTTCCTTTCGATTTCTTCCTTTGCCTGAACGAGGCGTTTACGTAATCTCTCTCTGGTTTCAGTATCAATAACCATCAAATCCTCCCTGAATCAGTTTTCGCATGGTGAAGATAAATGCCTATAGTCTATCGGTACCTTATTCGCATGTCAAATAAAGAAACCAGCCCTTGCAACTCATT
>CAZOGR010000165.1:0-2265 GCA_964579355.1 uncultured Dehalococcoidales bacterium
GGCGGAAGAGAAGCGGATTATGGATGCTGCCGGCATTCTTTCCGAAGCGCCTATTTATATCAATGATAATCCGCGTCTCAGGGTCGGCGAGATGAGAAGCCGTTCCCGGAGGCTGTTTTACGAGCACGGCCTCGATCTGATAATCGTCGACCATCTCGGCCTGATGGACGGGCAGATACGGGACAGGGTTCAGGAAATCAGTTATATATCCCGGTCGCTGAAGGCGATAGCCAGGGAGTTAAAGATACCGGTGATTGCCATATCACAGCTCAGCCGCGCTTCAGAATGGCGGGCATCGCACCGTCCGCAGCTCTCGGACCTGCGGGACAGCGGCAGTATCGAGCAGGATGCCGACGTGGTAATGTTCATCTACCGTGACGAATACTACTATAATCGGGAAGACTGGGAAAACCAGTTCCCGGATAAAGATTATCCGGAAGGGCTGGCTGATATTATTGTTGCCAAGCACCGCAACGGACCGACCGGGACAATCAGCCTGAGGTCCAACATGAAATATTCGCGATTCGAGAATATTCCGAACCAGGAACCGAGTGTCTTATGAAGCAGTTCGAAGGGTTTCCGGAACGAATGCAGTTCACCTCCGTACCCAACCTGTTTTTCAGCCGGGTGATGCCGGAAATCGACGACATTTTCGAGTTGAAGTTAACTTTACATATCTTCAGACTGATATATGGAAAAAAGGGATATCCCAGGTTTGTTTCTTACCGGGAGTTGCATGCCGACAGCGGTATCAGAGAGTCGCTTCTGGAAGACGGAAGGGAGTTTTCCGGTCTTCTTTCGCGAACCCTTGAACAGACAGAAGAGCGGGGCACGATAATCGGCCTCGATTTCGAACGGGAAGGGGAGAGCGAGCGGCTGTATTTTCTCAATACAGAAAATAACCGAAATGCGATAGACAAGATACGGGACGGCAGCATTGAAATCAAGGGACTCCGGGTAAGCCGAAAACCGGTTTCCGGCGTGGCCGAAAAGTTACCCGATATTTTCAAGCTGTACGAAGAGAACGTCGGCATGCTCAGCCCGATGGTGGCGGACTGGCTGAAAGATGCCGAGAAGACGTACCCCGAATCATGGATACGGGATGCCATCAAAGAAGCTGTCAGCCTGAACAAGCGCAACTGGCGGTACATCGATAAAATACTGGAGAACTGGTCTGCAGAAGGCAGGGGTGATGGAACACATCGGAGAGATAATCAAACAAATCCGGCTAAATACCGAAACCAGAAATACGACCACCTCATCAAGCGCTGAAGAAAGCGAGCCGGAAGAAAGTCTGTGCCCGATATGCAAAGGGGTTAAGTTCGTGCACCCGTTGTTGCCTGACGGACGGCCTGATTACAGCCGGGTGGTGGCGTGCAGTTGTACCCGGAACGATTCGGCATCGGAGCGGAAGTCCCACCTGCGCCGCTACAGCAATCTCGGCCGGCTGGCGGATATACGTTTCGATTCGCTGAATGCCGATGGCAGGCGGAGTAATCCGGGCGATATCGCTGATTACCGGAAAGCACTCAAGGCAGCCCGGGTTTTCGCAAAGGAACCGCAGGGGTGGCTGGTGCTGACCGGCCCGAGCGGTTGCGGCAAGACCTACCTGGCGGCGGCGATAGCCAATTACCGAATCGAGCAGGGGGACCACGCTCTCTATATTTCGACACCGGACTTGCTCGACCATCTGCGTTCGACCTTCAATCCGAACAGCGACGTTCCGTACGATGAACTGTTCGAGCAGGTTCGCAACGCACCGCTGCTCATCCTCGATGACCTGGGAGCGCAGTCCGGTACGCAATGGGCAAGAGAGAAGCTCGAACAGCTTATTTCTCACCGGCATACCAATCAACTCCCGACGGTTGTTATCTCTATCGTGCCGATAGACGAACTCGATGAACGAATACGGACGCGCCTGGTTGATGCTTTACCGTACCGGCTGTGCGCTTTCGATGACCGGTCACCGGTGATGACCTACGGCTGGGCGGCGGAATTCAAGCGGCAGCAGGAGATGACGTTCGAGAACTTCGACTGGAAGCGGGATAAAGCCGTCTATCGGGAGAATCTGAGGGAAGCGTTACGGATAGCCCGTGAATTCGCAGAGAATCCGGACAGCTGGCTGGTGTTCCAGGGCGTGAACGGCTGCGGAAAGACGCACCTGGCGGCGGCAATTGTCAATTACCGGTACCAGCACGGCCATCCGGCGCTGTTTATCGTGGTGCCGGATTTCCTCGACCATCTTCGTTCGACCTTCAGCCCGGA
>CAZOGR010000165.1:2365-3862 GCA_964579355.1 uncultured Dehalococcoidales bacterium
CAGCCTATTTAGTACAATAGCCTTACCAGTCATGTAAAAAAATGAGTGCTTCAATGATGGTAAATTTTCCCGTTCTGGTGCTGAATCAGACCTACGAGCCTCTCAATATATGCAGGGCGAAACGGGCAATGGTACTGATTTATCAGAATAAAGCGGAAATGCTGGAGGATGGTTCCGGCATGATGCATACTGTTGACCGGAAATTTCCTGTTCCCTCGGTGATACGGCTTTCCCGGATGATAAAGCGTCCGCATAACGTCGAGCGAAAATTATCAAGGATGGAAATATTCAAGAGGGACGATTTTACCTGCCAGTACTGCAGCAAGAAGACGCACAATCTCACCCTCGACCATGTTATCCCGCGCTCACAGAACGGACAGCACACCTGGGAGAATGTCGTGAGTGCCTGTGTTCCCTGTAACCGTACCAAGGCGGGCAGGACTCCGGAGGAAGCCGGCATGAAGCTGTTGAAGAAGCCGGTGCGGCCGAATCCGGGCAGTCTGTTCCATATCCCGTCGCATATACCCGAAGTACGGAGACAGTGGGAGAAATACCTTCCTTCGAGCGCCAGGAACTAGGGAAAATCAAAACTGAAAATGAAAAAAGCCCCGACAAAGTCGGGGCTTTTATGTTTCAGATGGTTTCTACTCTTCGGTAGCGTAGGGGGGTTCGTGGACAAGCTTTGCCAGGACATCGTACCAGGTGTAGTCTACCAGTGCCACGTCGCGGGTGCCAGGAGCCTGGACGTAGTAGTAAGCGGCGTTAGGGGTGGCGTCACCGACATTGATGGTCATGACGTCGTCGTCAATGAGGGTAAGAGTGATGACCATTTTCGGATTGGCAAGGCCAAATTCCGCCAGTTTTTCATCGGATGCGTTCAAAGCGATGATTCTGCCGGCGCCCGGACCGCTGAGGAGAAGGGGAATACCGCCGCCCCAGCGGACGCTGTCTACGGGTGATTTTTCTTCGTTATCAAAAAACCAGGGGAAGACATCTTCATCGGAGCGGTCTATGAAGAATGATTCTTTCATGTCTTCCCGGGGGAGCTCAAGCGTGATATGCCGGATGTCTTCCATTTCAATCATCCAGACATACTGCTGGACTTCGGCGGTTTCCGGCGGGTCAGGCATGTTGAGGAAGTAGAAGAAGCCGCCTGTCAACAGGAGAATGATAAGCAGAACAAGGATGTTTTGAGTTTTCAAGAATTATCCTCCATGTCGTTGCGGACTGATTACCTTCTCGTCCACCAGATAACGGCCCCGGCCATCAGTACCAGGAACGGCATAAGGCCGACACTGAGGAACTTAATCAGATTATCCTGGTCCTGGGTAATTACCATGCTGCGGTAGGGGAGAACCTTCCGTTCGACCGTTACCAGTTGTTCGCCCATGGTCAGGTATTCAACCATATAAAGGAACTGGAGGGCGTTACTGGCGTTATAGATATGCTGATTCGAGGCGAAATCCGAATCGCCGACGATAATCATCATGTTGTAGT
>CAZOGR010000166.1:0-3840 GCA_964579355.1 uncultured Dehalococcoidales bacterium
AGCAGTGAGACCGATGAACCGCGCCCCCGTCCCGGTGGATTTTCCTCAACCGTCAGCGACGGGTCGCTCAGGCCCAGGTCTATCATCACTTCTCTGCCCAGCTTGATTACTTCGTGGTAGAGTAAGAGAAAGCCGGCCAGTTTATACTTATCGATAAGCCGGAATTCCTCGTCCAGCCGCTGTTTGACCGCCGGCGTTACCGAACCATATCGTCGTACCGCCGCCTCGTAACAGAGTTTTTCCAGGTAACTCTCCGGGGTATGACCATCCGGGGCATCGTAGTCAGGAAACGAATAGCTGAGGTCTCGGGTCAGGTCAAGACTGCACCGTTCGGCAATCTTCACCGTATTTTCAATCGCCTCAGAGCACTCCCGAAACAGGGCTTCAATCGTTTCTCGTTCTCGCAGGTAATACTCCGAGTTGGGACGGCGTTCCCGGTGGGTTTCCTCCAAGCTTTTACAGTTCTTAATCGCCACCAGGCAATCCTGCAGCCGGTGGCGTTCGCGGACGTGATAGTGAACATTGCCGGTAATGACCAGCCCGGCGCCGGTTTCTTTTGCCAGTTCGATAAGAGTCCGGACGCGGCGGCTGTCGCCGAAGACAAGGTTGTGCTGAAGTTCGATGAAATAGTTATCCGCCCCGAACCAGTCAAGGTACCGGAGAATCAGGCAGCGGGCTTCATCCATCCGTTCCTGTTCGACAAGTCGGGCAAGTTCGCTGCGGGAGCAGCCGGATAACGCTATGAGACCCTCTGAATGCAATGGCAGGAAGCCGGCAGGCAGTTCCGGGCAGTTTCTCTCACCATTCGCATGAGCGGCGGTGATGAGACGACTGAGGTTGCCGTAGCCATGCCGGTTTTCCGCCAGCAGGGTGAGATGGAATTCATCTTCAAGGGTTATCTCCGCCCCGATTATCCCCTTCATGCCGGTGGAGGCGGCAAGATTGGCGAAGCACATCGCCCCGCAGAGGTTATCATGGTCGGTCAGAGCTAACGCACGGTATCCGAGCTCCTTCGCCCGGAGCATCAACTCCTCGGGAGAAGAAGCCCCGTCGTGAAAAGAATAGTAGCTGTGACAGTGAAGTTCGGCATATTCCATGGTACCGCTGACCGACCGGCTTACCGGAGCCCCTTAATCCTGCTTTCCTGCGTCCCTGACGGCGTCCAGCCTGCTCCGGCAGTCCGGTACCAGCTTGAAAAATTCTTCCGTCAAAGAACAGGAATAGTCGGGGCACAAGCCGCAGTTTTTCACCTCTTTTTCCCGTCCGCATTTCCTGATGGGACAGATATTCAAGTGGCCGATAGATTTGGGAGTATCCGGCAGGCAGCCGTCGCAGTTGATATCCTCAACCTTGAACGGGTAGTAATAAGCCTTCGCCCACTTTTCTGCCACTTCCCGGCGCAGTACGTCATCGTTATTACGCGTAGCGATATACGCTTCACAGTCCTCGCAGAGCAGTCCGCAGTAGGCAATCACCCTGTCCATTACTTTCTTCTCCTTTTTTCAATAATCCTGTTTATACCACCCTCCGGCGGCAAGTATACCTTCGTCATAACATTGAAAAAACCATAAGCTGTCAATAATCACATAATCCTTGAAGCATATCGTTATAACTTCTCCTTTTGAAAAGGGAGAGTGAGAGGGATTTTAAAATCATTCTCAATTCATTGTCCTTCAATTACAGGACTCATTCCCTCACTTTCGCAATAACGTTTCGAACCAGCGGCGCGATTCGGTTTTGCACATCAACCCAGTCATAAATCTGCACGGGGAATGTGCTGTCCCTGTCTTCACGGACCTCGGCTACCGGGAACGCCACGCCTGTCGGCCATTCATCATCAAGCCCCACCACTTCCATCATTATCGTTGCGAGGGCATTAGCTATCGTATCCAGTACCATGTACTTATAGGAGCGCAGGACAGCTTCATCCTTCCCGCCGCCATGCGCGATAATCCCGACGGGTATGCCGTATACTTCCGGACGGTAACCGTTATCGTAAAACCAGCGCAGGAACGTTATCTGCTCCATTTTTTCGAGCAGGGCGGCCAGTTTTGCAGGAACTGGAGCATAATGAGGGGACACGATGAATACCGCATCCGAATCGGCTATCCGTGAATAAATTTGGTTAAAGCCGTCCTCAGCGATGCATCGCCCCGAGTTATAACAGTTACCGCACCCGGTGCATGGCACCAGGCTGATATCCGCAAGCCTGATAATGTCGGTCCGCACCGGTTTATTACCCGATTCCGCCTCTACTATCTTCTCAATGATGCGGCAGGCCTCCAGCGAGGTACTATTATCCCCGGCATGACGGATATTCGAAGCTGATATACAGGTTATTTTCATTTATCACTCCTTGCTGTCAGTAACTCTGGCGAAACCAGCCGCCATTTACCAGGTCTTTAAACAGTATCATCTGCAGCCCGCCGGCAAGCGTTATCCCGTAATACAGCCGTGATACCGGTTCGGCACGCCACCACTCGTCATCTATCCGCCACCGGTCTTCGATAGTGATGATAACCTGCCGCCGCGGGGCCCAAACCGCAAGCGGCAGGTTATCAGAGGAGACTTCTTCCACTTTTACCGGCTCGGGAGCGTTTACCGCCCGGCCGGCATCAAGGCGTAGCGCCTTTCCGGTATTCTTGACCATGGTTCCACTTCCCGCAGGGTAAAGACTTGGGGGTTCCCCTGCCTCAGTTCAAGCTGTCTGATATCTTCCATCAGGTGGTTTTTACTCCGTATTTCCGCGAACAGGTTGTTCTGTTTTCCCCGGGGATAGCCGAGCCGCACCACCCGGATGCCGGCCTGCTCCACCGGCCCGGGCTGGGGGTAATTCTCCAGCACCCTCTTCACCCGCCCAAGAGCGTTTTTCAGGTTCATCGACGGTTCCTTGAAACGGATGGTCCGTTCCCAGTGCTCGGCGCCGAAGGTGCGGGTCCACAGCACCAGGTCATGGATACCCATGCCTTTTTCCATGATGCGGTTAAACACGCTGGACAACATCGATTCGATGGTAAAGAGCAACGTATCGATAGAGGTCGTCACCGAATTCAGCATGACGCTTTCCTCTATCAGTTCCTCGGCTTTCCCCGGAACGAGCGGCGAGGTATCGATACCCTGCGCCAGTTCCTTCATGCGTATGCCTTCGGGGCCGAATTGCGATTGCAGGGGACCTGCCGGAAAATCAGCAAGCTGCCCCAGAATATGAATGCCGAACTCATGCAGCTTCACCTTATCTTTTGCCGGTAACGGCAGGACGTCGCAGGAAAGCTTCCTGATAAACTGTGTATCATCATCCAGTACGCGGTAACCGTCCGGCGGACTGTTCAGAGCCGCCAGGTACGCCGGAAATTTGCCCCCGGCAATACCGATATGAACACGAAAAACATCCGGCAGCATCCCCCGTATCGCCCGGACAAGACACTCGTCATCCGGGTAAATAAGCTCAAGCCCCCCGGCATCGAGGTAAATAACACCCGGCTCGAAACCTTCCACCAGCGGGCTGATACAGGATTCAAGTCCGGTCACTATCCGGTGAAAAACGGATTGGTACAGCGGCAGGTCGGACTGGATAAGCTCAACCTTGTCGTCAACAGCCAGCGCCTGCTGCAGCGGCATGTCTTTGCTTATCCCTTCCAGTTCCGGCGACCAGTCCAGGACTGCTTTTCGGGAACCGGCGCCGTACACCACCAGCAGCCGCCGTCCCCACAGGCCCGGATTCAGGGCGGTCTCGCATCCCAGAGGGAAATGCGGTATCATAACACACAGGATTTTCAATCTTGCTCCATCGAAAAGGCAGTATCAGGATTATAGTAGAACTTTTGTTCTATTGTCAAGAGG
>CAZOGR010000167.1:0-3833 GCA_964579355.1 uncultured Dehalococcoidales bacterium
AATCCCTTCGATTTCGTACTTGCCGCAAACGTCACCACCACTGAAGAGAATACTCCGCCGTACCAGCCGCGTAATTTGACACCTGCCGACGGCGCCGACGGTATCTTTCTGAAACCCGTCCTGACTGCCAGCGGGTTTCGCGATGATACTCAGGGAGATTACCAGACAGCCGTCCGGTGGCAGATAAGCACCCTGCCGGACGACTTTGCCAGCCCGCTTTTCAATGAAACGTGCTATACCGAGGATTGGGAGCTTACCGTTCCTGCGGGAGTTCTCAGGCCGGGTACGACGTACTACTGGCGGGTCGGCTACCGCGACTTCTTCAATGCCTGGTCGGAGTATTCCGAACCGACCTCTTTTACTACTAATCCCTATATTTTCGTGCCGACCGATTGCGAGACCCTCAGCGGCGCTGTAGCAGCAGCCCTCGCTGGAGACACTGTCGAAGTGGCTCCCGGTACCTACAATGAATACCTTGTCATCGATAAACCGCTCACTCTGAAGAATCACAGCACGACAGAATCATGTACCATATATCCAAAAAACAAAGACTGGGATATCTTCGATGTTACTTCCGATAATGTCACGATAGAAGGCTTTACCCTGTCCGGGAAAGGCGGCCCGTTAAATCTTGACGGTACCGGCGCCAGTATCGGCATTGACCTGGATAATGCTGATAATTGCCGGATAATCGGCAACCTCTGCGGTTACCTGATTGCCGGTATCAATCTTTATCGTTCGGATAATACGACCGTCTCGGAAAATGAATGTCACCACTCGGGAAGTGTGGGAATTGCTGTTGCTAAAAGTAGTGACAATCTGATTACAAACAACTATTGCCATCACGGCTCACATCCTGAAATGTCCGGAGGATATGGTATTGTTCTCGGCGATACTGACCCTGACAACGCGGAAACCCGGAACAATGTGATAAGTAACAATGTGATTGAATCGAATCGTGAAGACGGTATCCATGTATACGGGTACGTTTCGCAGAATTCGGTAACCGGTAATACCTTCATAAAAGACGGCTTCCGTACCGATATTTACACCAGTCTTACCGTCGAGGGGAATACCGTCAATGGCAAGCCGCTTGTTTTCTACGATAACCGGTCCGGTGTGGTCATTGACGGTGAAAATGTCGGACAGGTGGTTCTCAGTCACTGTAGCGATATGACTGTCCGGAATCTGAATATCACCGGCACCGATAATGCGGTATATCTCGATTATTGTTTCGATTGCCTGGTGCAGAACAATATTCTTTCCTCGAATACCCAGGCCGGAGTACATCTGGAGTTCTCTGCGAACAATACCATCATCAATAATGTTGCTGATAAAAACACCTATGCCGGGCTCTATTTCTGGAACGCCGCCAATAATACCGTGGTGTTGAACACCTTCAGAGAGAACAGGTATACCGGGATACTTATCCATTGCCCTATAGATGCGAACGATAATCATCCGCTGCCGACCGGTATGAATAATTGTTTATATCTCAACTATCTCGATAATAACGGCTGGGCTGAAAAGGGTACCATGCCGAATGTCTATTCCGAAAACGGTATCAATGCATGGTATTCGCCGGATGAGGTGTACTATGTGTATGATGGCGAACTGCGTCTGGGCCACCTCGGGAACTACTATAAAGATTGTTCTGCCGTGGATTCGGATAATGACGGTATCCGGGAAACGAAGTACTTCGCCGATGAAAACAGCGTCAGCGAAAATGACAGGTACCCCCTGGTAACCGCCCCGGACAGCTACATCGCTCATATCTGGTGGCTTGCCGGCTCCTCGGTTATGTATAAAAACGATTCCTCGAAAGAACCGGGTACTGTTACCGTTCCCGCCGGGCAGGAGTATGTCTGGGCTGCCGACTCTTCGGCGATGTACGATGCTGTCTTTACCGGGTCCGATGGCAGCCCCTGTAACTGGATAGCGAAAATTCTCTTTACTGCCGCACCGGCAGCCGGTGATAACCTGACCGTCGATATCGGGTACTCGGATGCCGGAGGAACGAATTTTCATCCGGAAATCTTACAGGCGGTCCTGACCGGTAACGGTACGAAAACCGAATTCCTCGTATCCACCGCCGATACCGATTTCGTTGTTCCCCAATCGAAACGGCTGGCGCTTCGGATTACCAATAACGCAACCTCGGAGTACACCGTACGGACCGGCGGCATATCCAGCGGCTTGTTCCGGGGGGAAGCCGGTCCGACTGATATCGAGTATGTGTATACTTCGATTACCGTCGATTCTCCTGCCGTTAACCAGTGCTTTACCGCCCTTGATTTCCCGGATGAATTCACCGGGACGGTAACCGACTCCGTCGACGGCATTCCCGCCGGAAGTGTTGAATTTACGATTACACGGGGAAATGAGTCCTGGAATGGTACCGCCTGGACGAACGACGTTACCTGGTTGCCGGCTGCGAATGACGCCGTCACCGGTTCGACTGAATGGTCGGGTAACTTCGCCTCGCTCAGGTTTGAAAATGATACCGGTTACGAGCTTCAGGCCAGGGTCACCGGTTCATATAACTGGAAGACGTATTCCGGTACCGTCCCGTTTTCTTTCTCGCTTCCGGAAATCGGTATCGATGGAAAAAGAATCCGTATCGTTAACGGTGACGATACCCCGTCTTCGGATGATGGTACCGATTTCGGCAGCGTTATTACCGGTGGTTCCGTGAAAAATACCTTTTCGATTAATAACACCGGCACGTTCGAACTGACCCTGACCGGCACTCCGTTCGTTACCGTCGATGGCGTCGATGCAGCCGATTTTACCGTCACGGCGCAACCGGCGGCTTCGGTTGTCAGCCCGGCCGAATCAATTTACTTTACTATTACTTTTTCTCCCTCAGCAGCAGGATTAAGAACGGCAAGTGTCACGGTCGTGAACAATGACCCCTGTGCGTTGTCGTATACTTTTTCCATACAGGGTACCGGTCTTCCCGGAACAACCATATCGAACGCTGACGACTGGGTTGACCTGATGAACACCCCCGCCGGCTGGAATGAGAACTATGTCCTGATAAATGATATCGATTTCACCGGTGTCAACCTGACTCCGGTCGGTACCTTCGCTCAACCGTTCACCGGTATCTTCGACGGCGGCGGGTATTGTCTCAGGAATACCGTCATCGAAAAACCCGGCGAGAGTAATATCGGTGTCTTCGGTTATATCGGTCCCGGCGGACAGGTCAGGAATCTGGGTATAGTCGATTGTACTGTCGCTGGTAAAACCAATGTCGGCGGGCTGGCCGGGCAGAATAACGGTTCACTTAAAAATTGCTTTACTACCGGCAGAGTCAATGCCGAGCAGTACCCCGGAGGACTTGTTGGCAGTCAATATCAGGGCAGTGTTTCAAGCTGTTACTCGACATGTACGGTAACGGGAAACCGGGCAGGAGGTGTCTTCGGTATTGCTGAGGAAGCAACGATTACCGATTGTTATTCAACAGGGACAATCAATGAGCCGGATTCTTCCGGAATAAAAGTAATCGGAGGTTTTGCCGGAGACCTGATGTTCGTTACTATCAGTAATTGCTATTCAATCGGCGCGGTTAATATTACTGATGGCAACTCGTACGGCTTTACCGGCTACATTAAAGGCTCGGCATCCAGTCACTGCTATTGGAATATGGAGACATCAGGAAGACCGGTCAGCGGAGGCGCCGAAGGCCGTACTACCGCTCAGATGACCTCGCTTCCGTATGACACAGCGGTGACGTACACCGGCTGGGATTTTACCGGTATCTGGGTGGCGGATACGGAAAATAATACCGGTGGCTACCCGTATCTTGCCTGGCAGACCTTTCCCGATAT
>CAZOGR010000168.1:0-3825 GCA_964579355.1 uncultured Dehalococcoidales bacterium
AGGAGACAGGTATGGACAGAGTTAAAGGCAAGGTAGCGGTTGTTACCGGAAGCGCTTCAGGAATCGGAAAAGCGGCAGCCGTTTTACTGGCACGCGAAGGCGCCTGCGTAGCGATAACCGATATTGCCGATGATGCCGGTAAGGAAACGGTCGCTGAAATAGCCGCTGCCGGAGGAACGGCCGGTTACTGGCACATGAACGTCGCCGATGAAAAAGAGGTCGAGGCAACCTTTGCTTCGATAATCAAACAGTACGGAAAAATCGATATTCTGGTCAATAACGCCGGTATTCCCGGCCCGCCCAAGGAAACCCATGAACTGACCGCCGAAGAGTTCGACAGAGTTATCAACATCAACCTTCGCGGCGTCTTTTTCTGCACCAAGCATGTGCTCGGGTACATGAAAAAGTCCGGCGGCGGCAGTATCGTGAACATGTCCTCGATGCTCGGCCTTATCGGCGGCGAGGACCCGGCCTATCACGCCTCGAAAGGCGGAGTGAGGCTGATGACAAAATCGGATGCCACTACCTACGGGCCGTACAACATCCGGGTAAACTCGGTCCATCCCGGGTATATTCTGACTCCCCTGTTCAGGGGCATCGCCGCCAGAAGCCCGAAAGGCGCTGAGAAATTCATGGCCGATATGGCGGAATCGATTCCTCTGAAAAGGCTGGGGACGCCTGAGGACATCGCTCAGTGCATTCTCTTCATCGCGTCGGACGAATCCAGTTACATCACCGGCACCGAATTTATTCTTGACGGCGGATTCATTCTCCAGTAACAACGGCAAGCCTGAAGTTTACCGGGTGAATTTCTTCAGGATTGAGCGTTGCTGACGGTTCCGTTCACCGCCAGTTTCTGCCTGATGTTCTTCAGGCAATACTCGATTGCCTTGTAGTAGGCACCGACGGTTTCCGCTTCTTTTTCGGCGTCAATCAGGCTCACGTAATACGAGATATCCGAATCATGGAGACTCTCGGCAGCGGTAACCAGGGTCTCCTTGGCGTTCACCAGTGCCGGGACATCGAATTCACCGGCAAGCAGGCTTTCCGAACTCTGCGTACCAATCAGTTTGAACAGGAAATCCAAGTACTGTCTGACATCGGCATTTTTCGATTTAATTGATTGAAGCTCGGCAGTTACCTGTTCCAGTTCGGCTTTCAATGTTTCGGTCTGTTCGTTGAGAACTGAAATGTCCTCTTTCAACTTATCGTACTGTTGAACGGACAGTTCCGGGTAACACGAGACTGCACAAAAACACAAGCACAAGGCTGAAATGACAATGATAATGAGTTTCCGCATCGCTTTCTCCTCTTCCTTTATCCTAGAGAAATCAGGGATTACATGAAAGGCCTTAATAACGATGGAATTTCCGGAGTCGATTCCGGGTTTGATGTGTCAAAAAATCGAAATGTCCTGATATTGTATCGAAGCAGACTCGCTTTGTTCCGAACCTGCGGCCAATCTTTTATTCATTGGGCTAATTATAAGGTACCGCGAAGCCGGATGCAAATTACGTTCCGGTTAAGCGGTTGAGGAGAGAGAATGCAGATAGAAAAAATGCGAGTTTCGTAAAGTGTTTATATTATGTCAATTATTTCCGATATCTGCCGAATCGTTCTGGATAAGCATCCAGCGGTTCTCCTGTTCGATGCGCTTCCGTTCGAGTTCTCTCAACCGGCTGAGTTCCCTGGCAATACGTTCGTTCTCCCTTTTATAGGTAGTCAAATCCTGCTCAAGCTGAGAGACCCGTTTTAAGGCACTGAAAGCGCTGATAAGAAGGTCAATCTGGTCGTTCAGTGTCATAGTATCGATTGTCTTCCGGGGAGCCTCTCTTATCAATTCAGGCTGTTTACCTTCCCGACTTACCGATTGACTCGTTGACCGGTATTCGTCTTTCTTCTTTCGAGCGGCTCTTTTGTCTTCCAGCAGGCCTCTACTGATAAAATCCTTTCGGTGAAGGTCGATAGCCTGTCGGCTTACCCCGTAACTCTCGGCGATACGCTGGGTGGTTTCACCCTGTTTCAGCTTCTCGAGGATTATATCCTTATCGACGATGGCTTTTCTTGCCATGAGATTAACCTTCCGTTATCATCTTTCCTACTTTAGCAATTAATCAATTATTTGTCAAGTTTTATTTATTGCCTAAAATTAATGTTGCCTTAAATCAATTTTGATAGTCTTTCCGCTTTTCGCAAGTTCGCCCAGTGTCATGTGCCCGTTGTACTTGTTCATCAGTTCGACATACTTGAAAACGTTCTTTGCTTTTCCTTTTATCTGTACCAGGTCTTTCATTACTTGCCTCCGTCACTTTACTTGCATTTATTATGCAAGAAATATTTGTTTTATGCAAGTTAAATAAAAGCAAGTAATAATTACTGGCGTTAATTTATGCAAGTAATTGAAAGTTGCGTTAAATTAATTGCTTTATTTTTCTTCAAATATCGCAAGAATTCTCGCAAATGCTCGCTTTTTATGCCTGTAGCGTTTTTACGGAAAAAATATCTGTGGAAAAAAGAAAGTGGGCTCGGTAGGTTTCGAACCTACGACCAATCGGTTATGAGCCGACCGCTCTGCCCCTGAGCTACGAGCCCGCAATATGCGGAAGTACGTGATTGAAAATGATAGAGAAAACGTGTTTGAATAACCCTATAATATCGTAACCTTCTCCCTGAAGTCAACCGTTTGAGAAGAGCAACAAGCCGTATCACGAATGATTCAGGTAATTGTAAAAGACGGAGCGAAGAGGGTTTATATGGAGAAATTAATAGCGCAGACAGCACAATTACTCAATAACTCGAAGTACGCCATTGCTCTGACCGGGGCCGGCATATCGACCGAATCCGGAATTCAGGATTACCGGGGGCCCTCTGGGGTATGGACGTTAAATCCGAAAGCGGAACGGGAAGCGTACAAAAACTACGAAAAATTCGTCGAGAATCCCGGGAAGTGGTGGGATGATGTCCTCTCCCCTGCTGCCGACACGTTCCTGATTGGCACTATTACCGATGCCGAGCCGAATGCCGGACACTACATACTGGCCGAGATGGAAAAGATGGGAATCCTCAAATGCACTATCACCCAGAATGTCGATTCGCTTCACGAGAAAGCCGGAACGAAAAACCTGATAGAGTATCACGGCAGCATGTCGAAGTTACGCTGCCTTTCCTGCGGAAAGAGGTATTCGCGGGATACTCTCGACCTGCCCGGACTGAAAAAAGCCGGGAAACTTCCCCCGGTATGCCCGGCGTGTCACGGCATACTAAAAACCGATGGCGTCTTTTTCGGCGAACCTATTCCCGCCGACGTTTCAGCAAGAAGTATCGAAGAGGTCGAAAAGTGCGACCTCATGCTGGTATGCGGAACCTCGGCGGTGGTGTATCCGTTTGCTTCTCTGCCGCGATTGGCCAGAGAGCGGAATGTGGCTGTCATCGAAGTAAACGCCGAACCGACACCGCTGACGAACGAAGGAGTTTCCGACTACCTGATTCAGGGAAGGCTGGGAGAGATTTTGCCCCGGATTCTCGAAGAACTAAAGAAATTAAGAGACTGAAAATCCGTGTACGGAGGAAAGCTATGGAACCTTTCAGCATATCGATTAACAATGCCAGACTGACAGTTAAACAGGGAGACATTACCAACGAGACAACTGATGCCATCGTTAACGCCGCCAATTCAGGCCTGATGGGAGGCGGGGGCGTCGACGGAGCAATTCACCGCGCCGGAGGACCGGCAATTCTGGAGGAATGTAAAGAAATAGTAGCCCGACAGGGACGGTTACCTGCCGGACAGGCGGTCATCACCACCGGCGGAAACCTGAAATCCGG
>CAZOGR010000169.1:0-3754 GCA_964579355.1 uncultured Dehalococcoidales bacterium
ATTGCCGAAAGCTGGGAGACGCCTGAAGCCGGCGTCTGGGTGCTCAATATCCGGCAGGGCATTCACTTCTACAATCATCCCGACCAGGCAGCTTCGAAGCTTGTCGGCGGCCGGGAACTGACCGCTGAAGACGTCGCTTACAGTATCGAATATATGAGGGATAATCCCACTTCATCGACGAACTTCTCCGAACCTACCCTGATAAAGAATGCTACGGTCGAGAGAACCGGCCCCTGGCAGATAACCCTTTATACCCCGGTATCTCCCTGCACGACCTATCTCTGGATTCTCGGCGGCGGCGGCGTCCAGTACGTCTGGCCAAAGGAATTCCTCGAGAAGTACGCTACCAGCAACAACTGGTATGATGTCGTCGGCACCGGCCCCTACATGCTCGATGACTACGTCCCCGGCTCCGTCGGCAGATATATCCGCAATCCCAACTACTGGGATATCAATCCGATTGGTCCCGGAAAAGGCGACCAGTTACCGTATCCGGACGCTCTCAACTACCAGATAATCCCTGATGCTTCAACCCGCCTCGCGGCAATGAGGACCGGCCGGGCTGACTGGTCGGCAGTCGATACCCTCGAAAGGGAAGATTTTCAGTCGATTACCCGGACGAATCCGGATATGAAGTACGCCCAGACTATCATCGCCCCGCAGCAGGTGGCAGGCAGAATCACCGACCCGAACAATCCTTTCTCCAAGAAGGAAGTCCGCCATGCGATGATGCTTGCAATCAATCATCCCGAGATTGTTAACGACTTTTATCGTGGCGAAGCCGAACTCCTGGACAGCCCTGCCCGCAAGTGGTATACCACCATTTATACGCCTCTCGAAGAACAGAACGAAGTTGTTCAGGAACTCTACGGATACAATCCTGAAAAAGCCAAACAACTGCTCGCCCAGGCAGGCTATCCGGACGGCTTCAAGTTAAAAATGGAAATGCTGAACACGCCCGCTTCCGAGACGGCTTTCTCGATTATCAAGGAATACTGGGCGGATGTCGGCATCGAAATCGAACCGGTTCTATTAGAATCGAGCGTCTTTTTCGGTGTCTGGGTTAACCGCAGCTATCAGGACCTGTTCCTCTCCGCCTTCCCTGGCGGTGACGGCTCCCTCTTCGTCCGCTACAGCATGGGCTACTTCCGCGGCCCCAACATCTTCAACCTGAGTTTCGTCAACGACCCGATAGGCTCCGACCCGATTATCGAGCACGCCTTCGATGTCCAGTCGCAAACCGTCGGTGTCGACTACGCAGCGGCCGATGCGATAACCAAGGAAACCTGGAAGTATGTTCTTGAACAGGCCTTCCTTATCCAGATGCCGGCTCCCTGGGGATACCGGATATGGCAGCCGTGGATGAGGAACTACTACGGAGCGAATGACGTCAAGTTCTGGCTGAGATGGGTCTGGATAGACCAGGATATGAAATTCGATATGACCGGACGCAGATAAATCAGCCTTTTGTAAACCTGGCACCGAGAGGCGGGGGTTTCCTTCCCCGCCTCTTTTCCTATTTACGCTATGTATTGACAAAGCTGAAATAAACGTATTACACTGTAGCCTACGACAATTACATAATCAGTCCAGCCTATACCATCTTGATTCTCCTGCCATAGTGATTGTGGTTATTTAGAGATGAAGGGTACTAAAGCTGCCGAAATAGTACGGCGGTTCTGGTGCCCTTTTTTATTGCTTAATAATTTGTCGGAAGAATATAAAAGTCACAGGCTGCAGGAGCGTTTGGCTGTGATACGAAAAGGGGGTGGGCAATTGAGATAGTGAATCTTTTCGAGCGGTTGCGGTAACCGAGCTGCGAATATTTTAGGAGTCTTTCAAAATATTTATTGAAAGAAAACCAGAGGAGGAAAACTGATATGGCTAAAAAAATCCTGGTGCTCATGATAAGCTGCCTCATGGTACTCTCGCTCGTTATTGCTTCCTGTGACACGAAAGAAACAAGCGGTGGAACGGTGACGGAAGTTGACGAAGGTCAAACCGTTGTCGTAGGTGGCGAGGACGAAGAAAAACCCGATGTCGGAGAATCCGGTCCGAGCACGAAGGTGACCGCTGACCCGGATAAACCGAGATACGGCGGCACGCTGGTGGTTCTCACCGGGTCGGACATCACCGTCTGGAATCCGGGTGCAGTCATCGGCCAGAGTGCTGACGGCATCGGCGGATGGGTTCTTGAACAGATTCTCGGTATCGATTTCTCGAAAGGTCCGGCCGGGACCGGTGAGACGAGCTATATCGGCGGTGTCGAAGACTACCGCTATGTCGGCCCGAACCTGGCCGAGAGTTTTGAAACCCCCGGCGTGGGGGTCTGGGTATTGAATATTCGTCAGGGTGTACACTGGGCTTATAATCCCGAACAGGAGGCTTCCAAGCTCGTTAACGGCCGCGAAATGACAGCCGAAGATGTTGCTTACAGCCTCGAATACATGAGGGATAATAAGACCATGTCGGCCCTGTTCGAGCCGGGCCTGATGCAGAACATGGTAGTCGAACGGACCGGACCCTGGCAGCTCACCGTCCGGACTCCGGTTGCCCCGACGACCGGTTACCTCTGGCTGATGGGTGGCGGCGGCGTTCAGTATGTCTGGCCGAAAGAATTCCTCGATACCTACGGAAAGAGCAACAACTGGTATGACGTTGTCGGCAACGGGCCTTTCATGATAGACGACTATGTTCCGAGCGTTGCTCTCAACCTGATTAAAAATGATAATTACTGGGATATCAACCCGGTTGGCCCCGGTAAAGGCGATAAACTCCCCTATATCGATGCCATCAAGTACCAGATAATACCGGACTATTCAACCCGGCTGGCAGCTCTCCGGACCGGTAAGGCTGACTTCTCGGCCATCGATACCCTTGAACAGGAAGATTTCAATACGATTATCAGGACAAATCCGAACATCAAGTACGCTCAGACCATCATCGCTCCCCAGCAGGTAGCCGGAAACATCAATAAAACCGATAGCCCCTTCTCCAAAAAGGAAGTCCGCCAGGCGATGATGCTGGCTATCAATCATCCTGAAATAGTCGAGGATTTCTACAAGGGACAGGCGGAATACCTCGACAGCCCTGCCCGCAAGTGGTACAAGAGCATCTATACCCCGCTCGAAGAGCAGAACGCAACGGTGCAGGAACTCTACGGATACAATCCTGAAAAAGCCAGGCAACTGCTGGCTGATGCCGGTTATCCGAGCGGCTTCAAGATTAAAATGGAAATGTCGAACACCCCCGCCTCGGAACAGGCCTTTTCTATCATCAGTGAATACTGGTCTCAGGTCGGTATCGAAGTTGAAGCCATACTTCATGAACCGACCGTTTTCACCAACGTCTGGATTGGCCGTACCTATGAAGACCTGATTCTCGCATCCCTGCCCGGCGGCGATGGCTCACTGTTCGTTCGCTACAGCATGGGTTACTTCCGCGGTCCGAACGCCTTCAACCTGAGTTGCGTAAACGACCCGGTTGGAACCGACCCGGTTATCGAGCATGCCTACGAAGTCCAGTGCGAAAACGTCATGGTGAACTACCCGGCGGCTGACGCCATCACCAAGGAAACCTGGAAATACGTCCTCGAACAGGCGTTCCTTATCCAGATGCCGGCTCCCTGGGGTTACCGCATCTGGCAGCCCTGGCTGAGAAACTACTACGGCGCCGGTGCCACGAAGTTCTGGCTGAGATGGGCCTGGATTGACCAGGACATGAGAGCCGATATGACCGGACGCAGATAGTATAA
>CAZOGR010000170.1:0-3720 GCA_964579355.1 uncultured Dehalococcoidales bacterium
GCAGCCGTCATGGTCGTCGGTTTGTCCGTCAGCCGTATTCTTTTCAATAGAATGCCCGGAGGAAAATAAGACAGATGCCCCGCTGGAAGTATATCTGGATATACGCTATGAAGGACTTGAAGCGCTTCTTCATCGACAAGGGAGCTCTGGCCTTCTTCATCCTTTTCCCTCTTTTCTTCATGACGGTATTCAGCTTCATGGGTGGAGGCACCTCCGACCCCCGGTTCGAATTTGTCCTCGTTACCAGAGAAGCTCCCGGAGGGTTAAGCCACCAGATTCTCGATGCCATGGAAACAAAGGATGTCGAAGCCCTCGAACCGGGAAGCCCGATTATCACCGTGCATCCGAATTATGCTGAATTGTTGCAAAAAGTTGAAAACGACGAACTCAGCGGATTCATCGCCTTTCCGGAAAATTTCACCGAAGGCCTTTACTCCGGGTCGGGCGCGACTCTTGAAATAATCGTAAATCCTGAAAATGTTACTGCCCGGGCAGCCCTGAACGGCCTGGCATCTTCATTATCGTCACAACTCAGTTCGCACTACGTGATTGCCAACTCGACCATCGAACTGATGATTGCCAACGGCCTGCTGTCTCCTGCCGATACCGCGGGAATTCAGAACGTTATCGCCGGTTTATTCATGGCTGAGGAGAACCTCGAATCCCTGGCTGCCGGTATTACCATCGATGTCGAAAAAGTCGGTGAAATCGAAGCCGATAACCCGATTAACTGGTCGCTGACCGGCTATCTTGTCATGTTCGTCTTCTTCGGGGCCGCCCTCAGCGCCGCATCGATTGTCAAGGAACGCCAGAATCACACCCTGGAACGCATCCTGGCCGGTTCGATAAAAAGAACGGAAATTCTCGGTGGCATTTTCCTCGGTACCGTCATCAAGGGTATTATTCAGGTTATCCTGTTCTGGGGATTCGGCATCCTGGTATTCGGCGCCGATTTAGGCCTGGCTCCGGCGGCAGTCTTCCTTCTTTCTTTTATCGTTGTCATCATGTCGGCGGCTTTTTCGTCGATGCTTGCCACCGTCGTCAAAACGGAACGAAGCGCCGATTCTGCCGGAACACTGTCTTCCCTGATTCTTGCTCCGCTCGGCGGTTGCTGGTGGCCGTTGTTCATCCTGCCCAAGTGGATGCAGGGCCTGGGAAAAGCGACCCCTCACGGCTGGGCGAATACCGGCTTCAACAAGCTGATGCTCTTCGGAGCTGAATTCAACGATGTCATTCCGGAGATGCTTGTCCTGCTTGGATTCGCGGCCGTTTTCGGCGCCATCGCTATCTGGAAATTCCGGGCAACCGCTGACTGATTGATTGACGTTCGTAAACAGGTGGTTATATGTCTCCTGATGTGATACAATCTCACAATATCAGGTAATACGGATAGTATCATGGTAAACAATAGTAGTTTTCTCAATAACATCACGTATTTTGAGGGGTTGAGCGAAGAAGAACTTAACCTGGTAAAACCGGTGATGTTCGAAAAAAAGTTCGGTCGGGGCGACATTATCATTTACGAAGGCGAACCGGCACAGGCTATTTATTTCGTCTATGCCGGGGCGGTAAAGATTTTTAAAACCTCCGTCGAAGGTAAAGAACAGATTCTCTATATAGCCCGTCCGGGTGATTCCTTTAATGACGTACCGGTGTTCGATGACGGAGGTAATCCGGCCAGCGCTCAGGCAATGGGCGAAGTGACCCTGTACGAAATTGAAAAACACGAACTCCGTACTATACTCGAGAAAAATCCGAATATCGCCGTTAACACCATCAAGGTTCTTGCTGAACAGATTCGACGCCTCGTGACTCTCGTCGAAGACCTTTCGTTTCGAAACGTCATGGGCAGGGTTGCGAAAATCCTTCTCGAGTACGCCCGTGAAGAACCCGGCGCCGGCCCGAAACTCACCCAGCAGGAAATGGCGGCAATGGCCGGGAGCGCCCGTGAAGTTGTCGGCCGCTCGCTGAAAGCCCTCGAAGAAAGCGGCTACATACAGCTTAATCGCCAGAAAGTATCGATTACCGATATCGATGGCCTGCGGGAAATGGTTGTAGAACCTGTTTGAGACAAAGGTCACATACCCGCCCGATAAACCCGTCTAAAATACGAGGGTAACAACAGGAGAATAATTGACTTACCATGCTCGAGATTAACTACGAAAAATGTGACGCCTGCGGTCTTTGCGTCACGATCTGTTCATGCGGTATCCTCGCTTTCGAAGGGAATAAATTAGTCGTCAACTACAAGAAGAAATGCAGCTTGTGCAACCGATGGTGCGGCAACTGCGAGCTGGTCTGCCCGAACGGCGCCATAACCTGTCCTTTCGAAATCATCATCGAAAAATAATCCCGCTTTCCGCGTCATAATCGGATGGTACTTTCCGTTCCGCTTCTTATTTTTTGCTGCCTGCCCAGTTTTTCATGAACTTTCCATAATGAGATATATATCACATACTCGACTTATTCCATCTACTACAATAATGCTAACCTGAGATTCAGTAGAAATTCGGAAGAAGGTGATAGTATGGTGAGATGGAACCTGAAAAGCTGTCCCAGGTGCGGTAGCGATATGTATATCGAAAAAGACTTCGACATGATATACAAAAAGTGTCTCATGTGCTCGTATAAAGTCGAACTGGAACGTGTTCCGGTAAAACGGCCGGTGGCTGCCGGTGATGTGCCGCTCGATGACGAAGAGGAATACGACGAAGACTAAAACCCGGTACAGGTGACAAAAGTCGCATATAGGAAAAGCGTCAAACAGTACAATAAAGATGGTTGAGGGGTGGTGGCGGAGAGGAGAGTTTCCGATTTCGGAACTCTCCTCTTTTTTTGTCCAAGGCGGCTTGTCCGGGGAAAGCGTATTCGGTAGAATGGGTATGAGGTGAAATCGATATGACGTTTCAACGACCTGACATAATACGGCCGCCCAGCGAAGGAAGAAGCTACTATCTACCCCTTACTTCGGGCTGCTCGAACAATACCTGCACCTTCTGCCAGTATTACGGCACGAAACTCGGCGTCAGGGAGGTCGAAGAGGTCATCGCCGAAATCGACGCCCTCGCCCTGTATGCGAATCACGGTATCCGTCTGCCCGGCATGCCGGATATCGTCTACTGGATTGCCGAGCAGTGGGACGGCAAGGGAATCTTCCTCCAGGACGCCGATGCCCTTGTCTACCCGTACGACAAGCTGAAACAGGTGCTGGAGCGCATCGGGGAAAAGTTGCCGTTCGTCCAACGGATTGCCATCTACGCCACCGCCGCCGATGTCCTGCGGCGAACCCCCGAAGAACTGGCCGAACTGAAACGGCTGAAACTCGGCATCATCTACATGGGACTGGAAAGCGGTGACGACGAAATACTGCAAAAAGTCGGGAAGCGAATCACCTCCCGGGAAATGATTGACGCCGCCCGCATGATAGAAGACGCCGGTATGCTCTCCTCCGTCATGGTTATACTCGGCCTTGGCGGCGCCGAACTGAGCGAACGCCACGCCCGGGAAACAATCAGGGTACTCAATGCCATGGACCCGGATTACGTCGGCGCCCTGACACTGCTGTTCACCGAGGGTACGCCCATCGCCCGGGAGCTTGCCGAAGGCAAGTTTCACCCGATTTCCGAATTTCAGTCGCTGAAAGAGCTGCTGATACTGGTCGAAAACTCGGAGTTCACCAACTGTTTTTTCAGCTCGATGCACGCCTCGAACTACCTGCCG
>CAZOGR010000171.1:0-3716 GCA_964579355.1 uncultured Dehalococcoidales bacterium
TTTCCCTCAGGGCCTTCCATGGCGGCGGTAAAGCATGTCGGCACTCCTTCGGTCTGTGAAGGCGCTGCGCTTCTCAGCAGTCATGCGGAACAACTGATTGTTCCGAAGGTAAAATACAACCGTTCCGTTACTGTCGCGGTCGCTCGATACGACCCGGTCCGAAAGGATAAAGGAAAGTTGTTCCTTATTGGGACCGGCCCCGGAAGTCTTGAAGACATGACATTCAGAGCACGTGAAGTTATCAACAGGTGCGATATCATCGTCGGATACAGGACGTATATCACCCAGATAGAAACCCTTATCGCCGGGAAAAGAGTGTTATCGACCGGCATGGGTTCCGAGGTTGAACGGGTACGTAAGGCCGTTGAACTTGCAGTAGAAGGGAAAAACGTTGGTTTAATCTCGGGCGGTGATACCGGCATATACGGCATGGCATCGCTGGCCTTCGAGATGCTGTCTGACAAACCCTATGCTGAAATGGACATGGAAGTTATTCCGGGTATAACTGCAGTTGTCGCCGCGGCGGCCCGGCTTGGTAGCCCGGTATCGGTCGATTTTGCTGTTATCAGTCTCAGTGATTACCTTATCAATCTTGATGACATTTATTCCAGGATTGAACTTGCGGCAAAAGGGGATTTTGTCATCGCATTGTACAATCCCCGGAGCAGGAAACGGGATTCTTACCTGGCTGATGCCAGAGGCATACTCATGAAATACCGGAGTCCGTCTACCCCGGCAGGTTTCGTTACCAATGCGTGCCGGGAAAATGAGAAAAAACAGGTCACAGACCTTGAACACATGCTGGAATTCGAAGCTGACATGAATACTATCGTTATTGTTGGCAACAGTACGACCTTTGTCTCCCATGGAATGATGATTACTCCCCGCGGATACAGAGAAAAATATCAACTGACTGGTGAAATAAAGGTATAATAAGAACACAGAATGATGTGTAGAGCGATTGTCGTAGCGGGAACGAACAGCGGGTCAGGGAAAACCACGATATCCATTGGCCTGATGGGTGCTCTGTTGCGTCACGGACTGAAAGTACAGCCTTTCAAGTCAGGGCCGGATTACATCGACCCGAGCTACCACACGATGGTGACGGGCGTATCCTCCCGAAATCTCGATACGTGGATGCTGGGAAGCGAGTCGGTTCTCGAACTCTATTGCCGGGCTGCCGAAGGAAATGATATTTCGGTAGTCGAAGGCGTGATGGGACTGTATGACGGCCGCTATTCCACTACTGATGACGGCAGTACTGCCGAACTGGCAAAGCTGCTGCAGGCTCCGGTTATCCTCATCATCGACAGCCGGAGTGGTGCCCGGAGTGTGGCGGCTGTTGCCCGGGGATTCAGGGATTTCGACCCGGATTTAAGATTCGCCGGGGTTATTCTCAATGGCATCGGCAGTACGATGCACTACGATATCTGCCGGGAAGCAATCGAATACTACACCAGCCTGCCGGTGCTGGGATACCTGCCGCGACGGGATGACATCGTCCTTCCGGAGCGGCATCTGGGACTCATTCCTGCTGCTGAAGACCTTGTTCAGCAGACAGTCTTCGAACGGTTGGTTTCCCAGTGTACGGAGACGTTCGATATCCAACGAATCGTTGAACTGGCTGAAACAGCAGGCAAACCCGAACCGATACGAAGGCTTTTCCCTGAAACGCCGATACCTACTTCGGTGAGAATCGCTGTTGCCAGGGACAGGGCTTTCAGCTTCTATTACCAGGATAATCTCGATTTGTTGAAAGCATGGGGAGCGGAGCTTATCGATTTCAGCCCCATCCGGGATACCAGGCTGCCTGAGAATAGTAACGGAATCTACCTCGGAGGAGGTTTCCCTGAAATGTATGCCGCTGAATTGGCGAACAATGACTCGATGAAAAAAGATATTTCGAACGCTGTCGAATCGGGTATGCCCGTACTCGCCGAGTGTGGCGGATACATGTATCTGGGGAAGAGTATTAACAATTTTGAGGACAACCGGTATCCGATGGCAGGGATATTCCCAATCGAGTCCCAGATTAAGAGCCATAAACTCAGCCTGGGATATCGAACGGTGACCGCCTGTGAAGACAACATCCTCCTGAAGAAGGGGGAAAGAACCCGAGCTCATGAATTTCACTGGTCGACGTTGACTGCCGGCGATGAAAAACCCAACGCCTGGAGCGTTGAAGAAAAAGGCGGTTTCATCGAAGGATTCCAAAGAAATAATCTACTCGCTTCATATATCCATATCCACTTCGGTAGCAACCCGAATATTGCTCCGAACTTCGTGGAAAACTGTAAGAAACACGGTTGTTGTATTTCTGTATAATAAAACACAGGAATCAGCTATGGATTTTTGGTAACAACATCATGAGTCAATGAATCAGCTATTTTGTAGGGCAATCTCGTGCTTCCTAGTGTCTTGACAGGAGATTAATTTACAATATACGAGTAAATGTGCTTTGCTGTAAGGTATGAGCAGAAAAGCCGTTATTATAGAACTTTCCGAAGAAGAACACTCATTGCTTGAACACATGGTGAAAAGTCCAATAGCCACCCCGCAGGAAGCGCTGAGGGCACGGATAATCCTGAAGGCCGCAGAGGGAAAAGAAAACATGGTCATAGCTGAGGAGACAGGCCTGTCCAACCACAGTGTAGGTTTGTGGCGGAACCGGTTTTCATCAGGCCGGATGGCATCGCTGGCGAACCGTCCGAAAAAGCGGACGCCTATCAAATATACAGCGGAAGACCGACGACGGGTCGTGGAGATGGCCTGCACAGAATCTCCGGAAGCCGAGACGCATTGGAGTGTTCGAACCTTGGCGAAGGCGACGGGAATAGGCCGTGAGACGGTAAGAGCAATACTCAATGAAGCTCATCTGAAGCCTCATCGGGTGGGGACATTCACTCAATCGAACGATCCGGAGTTTCGGGAGAAGCTGATAGACGTGGTTGGTCTGTATACCAATCCTCCTGACAACGCCGTTGTCTTGTGTGTGGATGAAAAGACGCAGCTTCAGGCACTGGACAGGACTCAACCGCAGTTGCCCATGCGCCCGGATCAGATAGCACGACGTACCCATGACTATAAACGCAATGGTACCACACAACTCTTTGCCGCTTTGGATGTGGCCGCCGCCAAAGTACAGGCAAAGTGTCAGGATAGACATCGCTCGGAAGACTTTTTACGGTTCTTAGACAGCGTTGTAAAAAGCTATGGACAGAAAGACATTCATGTGGTACTGGACAACGTCAGCAGTCACAAATCGAAAGCGGTTCAACACTGGATAGAAGTACATCCCCAGGTATTTTTTCACTTTGTCCCGACCTATTCTTCATGGCTCAATCTGGTCGAGATATTCTTCGGTCTGGTACAGCGTAAGGTGGTTTCCAGAGGTATCTTTCCATCCAAGTCTAATCTCGTATCCAAGCTTCTGGCTTTTGTCGACAAGTTCAATCGTGAAGGTAAATGCTTCCATTGGACAAAAACTCCGGACGAGATATTATTGTCACTCGAACACCTGTCAGGACGCTAGCACCGTACACATATTTCGTATCATTACAGTATACCGCTCCGGGTACTGAGTCATTACATACGAAGGGATATCCGTGCAGATTATCGGTCGTGGTTGGAGATACTGGCCGCCATACTTTTACATTCGCGCCGGAAGGGATGTATAATCGGGAACAGAAATACTGATTTTAAAGGAAGTAATGTCA
>CAZOGR010000172.1:0-3693 GCA_964579355.1 uncultured Dehalococcoidales bacterium
TGTCCAGTCAACCCCTCCCGTGTCCGGAGCCCTGGGGGTAATCGGGCTGGTGGCAGGGTCAGTATAATATTTTCAAGTCTTCTTTGTCCAGATAAAAAACAAAAAACTCCCCGAAGCATTCCTGTGTTAATTTCACAAAAATCCTCAAGGAGTCTTTGTTATTCAGTTACCGCTGATACGCCCGGGTGCCTTCTCCGGAGAATACCTCCGCCGGTTAGAGAGGCAATTACACCCTGGCTTCAGCTAAATCCACGCCCGGAAGCGGTACATTCTGCTTTAGCAGTGCCTTCTGCAAGGAACGGTAGTTCACCTTCCTGGGTTGTATTCCTTCCTTGACCGAGAGCGCTGCGGCGGTACCGGCCGCCTGACCTATCGAGATACAGTGGGGAATCAGGTTCGCCATGTTGTTAGCCGCCCCGTCGGACGAGAAACTCCGCCCGGCAACAAGCAGCCCTTCCGTCTTTTCCGGCACCACGCACCGGTAGGGTATAAAAGTATATTTACCGCCGGTTTCCTCGTTCGGCGGACCCATTTTCGGGAATACGGCTATAGTGTCTTCGTACTTCGTAGCGTTTCTTAAATCATCATGGGTGATTCTGGCCTCGCCGATGACACGTCTTCCGCCGCGAGTGCCGGTCTGCGAGGCAGTATCCAGGATAAAGCTGCTTTCGAATCCCGGTACGTTCTTCTTCAGGAAATCATGTCCCTTGCGCATCATCCGGCGCATGCTCACTTCCAGTTCGGTCAGGTGTTCGACGTTCAGGTTATCGAGATTCGGTATCCAGTTGTTCACCCACATCACGTCGTTACGCGGCGAGGGAAGCGGGACAAGTCGCGTCCCGACCTGGTCCGCCATCTCCTTCGACAGCTCCTGGTATTTTTCCGGTTTCGCCTCCCTGAAATCACAGTACTTCTGATAGTCGCAATTGCCTATCCGGAATACCAGGGCCAGCATCGAGCTTCTCGATGTGGGATCGAATCCGCCTTCCCATGCAGCTCCGGCGGATGGAAGGAGATCTCCGTCTCCCGTGCCGTCGATAATTACCTTACCCGTCACCGCCAGCCGGCCGGACTTGCTTTCGAAAATCACCCCTTTAACCGTGTTGTCTTCGACAATCGACCTGACACCCCAGGAGTGAAGAAGCAGTTTAACGCCGGCTTCCTCGACCATATCGTTCAGGACGCATTTCAGGAGTTCCGGGTCAACCCAGGCAGTATATTCAATCCTTCCCCGGTTAACGTTCCCCATGAATCGCCGCCAGTAAGAAATCAGCTTTTCATCGGCTGAACCTATCTGGCTGCGCCGGGGGACGAGGACCCCTCCGATGGGGTCGAGCCGGTCAATCCATTCCTGCGTCAGGCCGGCAATCTGCTGTTCGCTGCCGCCGTCGCTCATATGAGGTATCTGGATTACGATGCCGCCGGTAGCCATTCCGCCGAGATGTCCGTACCTCTCGACCAGGACCGTCTTCGCGCCATTTCTCGCCGCGGCGATTGCCGCCGAATGGCCGCCCGGCCCTCCGCCCACCACCACAACCTCAGCCTCTGTGAGAATCTTCACATCCTGAGCCTGTTCGGTGATATATCCGTCTTTCATTCTCTCACCTGCCAACCATATTTACCCGTTTTTACCTGATCCTGCCGGGTATGAAATGCAGTACCGTATTTGCTGCAAATGTATATTAGATAACACCGCCATACGTATAGGTTCTGTCAGGAACGTTATTCAAGTTGTCTTCGTCGATTTCCGCGACGCACCGGGCCATCGAGCCGTCGCCCAGGTACCAGCGGAGCGGGAAGCAGTAGAACCGGAAACGTTTGCCGGTAACCTTGTCAAGGTTGCCGCCGAGGTTTTCAACACCGACGATACCATGCCCAAGCATCATCTTGTGGCAGGGCTCCCAGGTGCCCCAGCAGCCGATTGCTTCCAAATCGCCGAATTTCTTGTCATAGGCTTCTTTACCATGAACTTTGATATAGGTGAACTTGTCGAATTCGGCATAGGCTTCTTCGCCGAACTGCTGCGTATATTCTTCGGTGATAGGATAGCCGGAGGCGCCGATTAAGTTCATGCGGGTCATGCCGTTGTTGCCCATGGCAGTGTGAAGCGGATGGTCGAGCGCCTGCATATCCATGGCGACGCACTTTACCTTTTTCTCGACGAACCACCTGCCGGCATCGATACCGGTACCACAGGAATAGTGATAGTACTCTTTCGAATCGTCGAACTTCCGGTGCATGCCGGTGTTAAGACAAAGAACCATACCTTCCAGTTCGCTCGGCTTGATACCGACTTTTTCACAGGCGGCTTCGAGGTGTTTCGGCATGATAAGCCCCCAGCGTTCAATCTCGATTGGCAGGCAGACTGCTTCGCCGGTATAGGCGTCGACCGGCATTTCGTGGGTATACCGCGCTCTCTTGCCGTCGAACTCGATTTCCATGACATGCCGGGGAGCATCGCAGTGAGTCCCGGTATGCATGGTGCAGGTAATCTTCTGCGTCAGAACGCCGCCTTTGGCCATCGTATGCGCATTATCGATTATCGGTTTGTCGAAATACGGCCAGCGTGGAATTTCTGCTCCGAAAGGATGCGTAAGGTCAACAAATACTTTTTTCCCCATTACTGATTTCCTCCTGTTTCTATTACTATGTTTTTCATGAAAAGTCCGCTTGTTTGCCTGCGGGTAATTAATTCCTAACTGGTGACGACGACAACCATGGTTACCGGCTTGTTGGTCTTGTTGATAATTTCCCTTCCCTCATTCGGGGCAAGATACAGCGAGTCCATCGGACCCAGCGTCACTTCTTCAGTTTTACTTTTAACCGTTAGTTCGCCTTCGAGGACAAGGTACACTTTCTCCGAGGGTGAATCCTCATACGCCCATCCGGCCCCGCCGCCGGGAAGAAAATACGATAATCCCATCCAGAATTTCTGAATCCCGGTCTCCTCTTTTCCCTGAAGCCGCATTGCGGTCATGTTAAAATGTCCGGCAGCCGCATACGGCTTGACATCCGAAAGCCTTACTTTCTTCATCGCTAACTCCTTTGCTTCGCCAATATTTGTTTTTTCAAGTTTCGATGATTCTACTTCTACCAGGTGGTAACCCCGCCATCGATATAGAGAACCTGCCCGGTGATAAAGTTCGAGGCACCCGAGGCGAAAAATACACATGGCCCCACCAGGTCATCGGTGACCGCCCATCGCCCCATCGGGATGCGGGCTTTCATGGTTTTGGCATACTCAACATCAGCCAGCAGTTCCTTTGTCAGTTCTGTCTCCACCACCGTCGGCGCGATGGCGTTAACCAGAACATTGTGTTTAGCCCATTCGCAGGCCAGGGTTCGCGTCAGGGTATCGACAGCTCCCTTGCTGGGGCAGTACGCCGCATACCCTGCCGGCAGGCCGTAGCGACCTCTGACCGAAGAAATATTGATGATTTTCCCCTCTTTCTGCTCAATCATCAATCTTCCGATTGCCTGGCAGCACAGGAATGTTCCCCGGACATTGACGTCCATTACCTGTTGCCACTCATCGATGGGAAAGGTATCTGCCGGTTTTCGGATTGCAACCCCCGCTCCGTTCACCAGGATATCGATACGGTTGAACGTCTTCATTACCGTATCCACCATAGCTGCGACTGACTTTTCGTCGGTCACGTCCGTGGATACCGCCAGGGCTTTTCTCCCTTTGGC
>CAZOGR010000173.1:0-3651 GCA_964579355.1 uncultured Dehalococcoidales bacterium
CTGCTCAACAACGGCTACCGGCCCGGTATGCCGGTGCTGAGAGCCGATAAAGAGAACGGAAAGTGGTATCCGAGGAGTTACCAGGTTTTCGGACCGAAACTCATCTCCACCCGGTTCCGGTTTCAAGATGAAGCGTTGGAGAGTCGGTGTTTGACCTCGGAGATGCTGCCGTTGACGAGAGACGACATTCTCCGGGTTCTACCACCGTCTTTCGAAAAAGAAGTGAGCGAACTCAGGAGTAAACTGGTAACCTTTCGCCTGGCTAACCTGCTCCGTTTGAAGGGAAAGACGTTTGGTAACGAACTCCTCGAACCCAACCTGCAACCAAGGCTACAGGAGATACTCATTCCCCTTAAAGTGATGCTCAACGGTGATGGAGCAATGGTGGAGTCCCTAGCCGGTTTCGTTCACCGGCTTCAGACAAGCCTCCTTTCTCGGAGACAGGAAAGCAGTGACGGGCGGGTACTAGCAGCCATCATCGAGCTACATAAAGAAGGGAAGGAAATTTCGAGTAAAACCATTTCTGATAAGGCGAACCAGATGGACGAGGAAGCAGTACCGTTACTGCCTGAAAAAATAGGCTGGCAAACGAAGAAACTGGGACTTGAAAAAGAGCGAATCCCTCATTGCGGGCGACGGGTTGTTGTCTGGGACGAAAAAAAGATGAAGCACCTGGCGATTCGGTACGGGTTATCGACCGACTTCTCCTTATCCCCGCAAAAACCTTCACCTCCTTCACCACCGTCACCTGCAGTCACGGACTCACGTGGTGAAGGTTCGGGTGAAGGTTTCCAAAAAACAGAAGAACCTTCACCGGTATTGGAGGCTAATGGTGAAAGAGGTGACAGTGGTGAAGGTTTTCAAAAGGATACGGAAGACAAAATCGGTATGAGTATTGATTCAGCTCTTCGGGTTTGGAGTAACGCGGGAAAACCGGTTATCGATATCGGTCCCGGAGAAACCATTGTTGACCTTGCGAAAACACTGACCTTCAGGCACTCGAACAATCGGTATTTGGAAGTAATCAGAAAATGGCTTGAGGAAAGACTGAAATGAGAAAAGAACAGAAGGTAAAAAGAAAGATGCTCGTTAAATGCCCTTATTGCGGTAAGGAGATACCGGTGAGAGTATCAGGACGGAAACGGCTGAACATTCCGCTCAAAAATGTTTATGAGTCCTTACAGGTACACCGTAGCGTTAAGGAAGCGGCTGAGGAATTGGGTTGCAGCCCATCCTATATCTTCGGTGTGCTGAAAACGCATGGATTGAAACTGGAAGATGTCAGAAGAGGAAAATCCATTGAGGTATCGGAGAAACAAAGCCAACAGGTACCTGCCGGGGGGGAGCCCCGCCATCCCTGTACAGCTTTACTAACTACCTCCTAGTGCACAAGGTCAACCAACCGGCAACAGGCTCATAGATAGATGGTATAGATAGCATAGTATAGATGGTATTGATACGGAGGGAAACTGATGAAAGTTTTTTCAGGACGACTGGCCGATTCAATGGGGAAAGCCGAAAACCTGGCTCTTCAGACAGCCGGAGCAGAAGATATCGATATGGAGCTTATCGATATGTTTGCATCAATCTCCGACAACGATAGATTCAACGTCGACGCTGAAAAAGCTCTCAGCACAACTATCAGGAACAGGTATGGCAACAAAGCATCCTGGCAAGCCGATAAATGGTACGTGCCGATACCCGGACTCCGGTATGAAGGCAGTGATATACCTCAGCTGACTATAACGGTCGAGGTTTACCTGGTCGCCGTTGCTCTCGTCAGTACCCGGGAGTCACGACTGATTACTCTGGTGGGAAGTATCGGCAAACCCGAGGTTATTACGCTGCCGATGCTTTTCCTCCATGCGCTCCTTGATGATGACATGGGCCGGTTTGGTATCGCTGCTATCGATTCCCGTTACACCACCTACGGAATACCCGGGACAAAGCCGGTTCGTCTTCCCAACGATTTTGTCGATGACCTGGATGATAGGCTTAAGCGGCAATCGGTTGTATCCTGGCTCCGGCAGTTTGGTGAACAGGGCAGGTATGTCGCGCCGTTAGTGGCAGGGAACCTGCTTGGTTTACTGTTTCGGGATACCGGTAAACCTGTATCAGCCGAGGGTGAGACGGTAACCACAGACACGTTGATACAGGCTCTGGAAGCGATGGCATATCGTCCGGCTGAAGCCAGGGAAATGGTCAAGACAGCCGTGCCCCGGTTAAGAGCTGATATGACGCTTGAGGAATCGATACGGGTGACGCTGAAATCGGGAGAAGGAGGGGAATGATGACAGACCGGGAATTCAACGCCGAAGAACTGAAAAACGTCGTCAAGGTGGCCCGTGTTCACTGTCCGGGTTTTACTGAAGACATGTTCGAAAGTCTCCTGGAATTGGAGAAGCACATCGCGGAATCGGAATACCTTGAGGCAGTCGAAGGGATACGTCGACTGGAGAAGGAAAAAGGCGTAACGGTGACTGACGCTCTCACGGCTTGCAAGGTGCTGATTGAACAGAAAGATAAGCTGGACACTCAGATTCCGGACCTCGAGAAAAAGAGGGAGAAAATCAGGGAAGAGATTAAGCAGGCTTCGGATGAGTATAAGGAGTTAACGAAAGCTCTGGAAACCGCCAGGCATGAACTCGCGGCAGTACGAGATGAGTGTGAAAGAACCGAAAAGGGATTCATCGAGAGTAAACGACGGACGGAACAAGATCTGGAGCGTCTTCATCGGGAGCATGAAGTCAAAAGGGAAGAAGTCGTCGCTGCCGGCAGGTTGAAGAAAAAAGCGGTAAAAGGCGGCTTCGGCATCGAGTTACTGCTTGAACTGGCCAGGGAATTCGCCGGCTATGAGAACGCTGCAAAAGAAGTATCGGAAGGTTTGCAGAAACATGCTTCACTGACCAAACATCTCGGTGAGCTGGATGACCAGGCAACGAAGGAGAAAGCAAGAATCGATGGCGAGATAAACAACCTTGAGTCAAGAAAGAAAGCAATCGAAAACGAAAGTATCCGGTTAACGAACATCGTCTCTCAATTACAGGAAGATATCAGGGGCGAAGAGGAACTCAGGCGATTCTATAATCGTTATGTGGTGGCCACTCCCCTCATGGAATACCTGGCTACCTGGAACCAGGTGTTTTTCGCCCGCTGTGTTAACCCGGGATATATGATGACCGGAGCTTTATCAGCCAATTCAGGTAACTCCCGTTTCTGGACCGATAAGCCGCCCGGCAGATGTCCGCACTGTGGCTACTGGCCCGCGGTATTTGATGAAAACGTATATCGGTCAATCGGTTGGCCGGTAGGACAGCCGGTTACGATAAAACTGGGAGATAATCGTGGCTAAGAAAAAGAAGAAAAAGGTAGCGACTGAGTTCACTTTGGATTGCGAATGTGGCTCGAAAGCGGCGGTCTTCGAGATAGAGAAAGGGTACATGGCTCATTGTCCGGGTTGTGGGGCACTCACGTTTTTCGATAATCCGGTACTTCTGCAAAGGCTGCGATACGGAGGTAAACTCTGCCCTCATGAGCCGGAGAAGAAACCCTGTCAGGGAGGACATACTACCTGGTGTCCGACCTGCCGTATCCGGAGTTTCAGGTATGATGCTTAAGGTTCCTTATTCTTCAACCTTCACGAAATACATG
>CAZOGR010000174.1:0-3623 GCA_964579355.1 uncultured Dehalococcoidales bacterium
TCTTTTTAAACCCGACGAAAATGCAGTGGATGAACAGCCAGCCTGCGGCCTCGACCGGACGCCAGCAGTTTTCACCCGGAACGTATTCAATCATTCCCTGGGCACCGTCTTCGTCGGAAAGGAGGGTTTTAATCGTCAGCCCTTCGTTCAAACGGTCTTTCAGCCAGTCGAGTTTTTCCGGGAACCCGGCCCGTTTTATGTCCTTATAGCCGCACAGTCCGAGTTCCCGGACGTTGGACATATCCGTATTAACGATATCTACTTTCATCTGCTCCGCGTATTTCCTTTTCATGACAATGATTAATCCGGTCGTATGATTTTACTCCGGTATTCACGCCACTCATAGTAAACATCATTCCACCTGACAACAGTATGTCATATTCGAATCGAAAAGCAAATATGTCTACCAAATTTTTCGTGATTTTCGGCAAATCCGGGCACTCAATAAAAAGGCCTCCTTTTCAGGAGGCCTTTTTTGATACGTTATGAAGTGCGATTAGTGCTTGCAGGAACGTCCGCCGTCCTGGGCGATAATCTGGCCGGTAATGTAGCTGGAGGCATCCGAAGCCAGGAGAACGGCGATACCCGCCAGTTCTTCGGCGTCTCCCCAGCGGCCCAGAGGAATGTCATCCTGAGTTTTCTGCATTCTTGCCTGCATTTGAGCCATCATCTCCGGGGAAGGTTCCATCCTTGGCATCGGGTTATCATGGCCGAGTTCGGAATGGTGCATGCCGGGGGCGATGCAGTTGACCCGGATATTATACTTGGCGTATTCAAGAGCCGCGACCTGGGTCATCATGATGATGCCGGCTTTGGCGGTGCAGTAGGCAATCGGGGCGATTTCCGGAAGTTCCGCCCTGATACCGGCGGTCGATGACGTCTGGATAATCGAGCCTTTGTTCTGCTTAATCATAACGGGGAGAACGTATTTCAGTACCAGGAAGGGGCCTCTCAGGTTGGTGTTGATGACAATATCGAAATCCGCGGTATTTTCCTCGTGTATCGGCTTCAGTCCCCTGGCGATGCCGGCATTGTTGATGAGGATATCGATGCGGCCGAATTTCTTGACGGTCTCATCGACCATTCGTTTGATATCATCTTCCTTGGTCATGTCAGCCGATATACCGAGGGTATCGACTTTGTACTGTTCCAGGATTTTCAGGGTTTCATCGATTTTATCCTGGGCGCGGGCGGCGATGACGGTTTTGGCGCCGAACGCAGCCATTCCCTGGGCCATTGCCCGGCCGAGGCCGCGGCTTCCTCCGGTCACCAGGGCTACCTTGCCGGTAAGGTCGAAAATCTTGTTGTCGACTATCATTCTCTACTCCTTTTTGTTTTTATATATTCAGGTTGGTAATGAATTATTTTACTACCTGCAGCCTGTTTCGATAATTATGCAGTTTATCGTTTGCACAGAGAGGAAGAAAAGCTAAGGAAAATCAGCCGGATTTCTTCCCTGATTTCAGACAATATAGCACCGTAAAAAGAGGAATGTCAATTCAACCGGCGGGGGAGGCTCAGGCTTTTCGCAGGAGCGTTCGGCAGACCGATTCGACAGCCGCCAGGGCTTCATCGATATCCGCCGCCGATACCATCCGATTCGTCACCGCCCGGAACAGGTTATCGCCACGGGAACCGACCAGGACACCCTTGTTTTTCAAGCTCTCAACAAATTCGGCGACCGATAATCCCTGAGACAGGTCGAACAGGACTATATTCGAAGGGATATCCTTCTGAGCCAGGGTAATTCCGGTAATCTGCCCTAATCCCTGTGCCAGCCTGTATGCATTCGCATGGTCCTCTTCGAGGCGCTCTACCATCGTTTCAAGGGCGGTGATACCGGCCGCGGCGATGATGCCGGCCTGCCGCATGCCGCCGCCCAGCATTTTTCGGAACTTGCGGGCTTTATTGACAAATTCCCGGCTGCCGCAGAGTAACGAACCGACCGGCGCGCTCAGCCCTTTCGAGAGGCAGAAAGACACCGAATCGACGTTTTCCGTCAGGGTATGAACCGGTACGCCGAGTGATACGGAGGCGTTAAAAATGCGGGCGCCGTCCAGGTGCACTTTCAGCCCGTGAATGTGGGCAAGATGACAAACCTGGTTCGTATAGTCGGCGGTCAGAACCGCTCCCCCGCAGCGGTTATGGGTATTTTCGAGACAGACAAGTGTCGTTTCCGGGTTATGGATATTCTTCGGCCGGATTGCCTGCTCGATTTCATCGGTATCGAGTCGTCCGTTCTCATCGTTCAGGAGCCTTCGGACAAGAACGCCGCCGAGGGCTGCCACACCCCCGACTTCATACCAGAAAATGTGGGCCTCGCTGCCCAGCAGGATTTCGTCACCGTGCCTGGTCTGGGTCAGGATGGCGATGAGGTTGCTCTGGGTGCCGGAAGTGGTAAACAGCGCCGCTTCCTGTCCGGTTCGTTCGGCGGCCATTTTTTCGAGGCGGTTAACGGTCGGGTCTTCGCCGTAGACATCGTCCCCGACTTCAGCTTCGAACATCGCCCGCCGCATCTCCGGAGTCGGATGAGTTACGGTATCGCTGCGTAAATCGATAATTTTCATTGTTCCAGCCTCCCGGTCATAGTATCGGGGAAAGCAGGCCGGTATTTCAATACGGTACGCTGAAAAGCACCAGGTTTACTTTCCGCTATCGATGAAAATACCGGTAATAGTCACAGGCCTTCCCGGCTGCCAGGGCTGCCCGGTCAGCCGTCGGGTAAAACGGTATACCGAGTTTTATCAGGGTCGTTCGTGTCTGGCAGAGCATTTTCCATTCGAAATCGCTGCCGTCACCGAGGCCGATGCTCTTATCCGCTACGACTGCCAGGAACGGTTTATTGCGGGTTATGTCAAGCCGATACTGCTGCCGGAATATTTCTTCGGGTAAGAGTCCGGGCGCGGGCGGAGGACCGCCCGGCATGCCCATGATAGCAATCAGGAGGTCGAAATCGGGGTCTTTCGCCATCATTTCCAGCATCAGGCCGACCGACAGGCTTTCGTCTTCCCGGATAGACAGGTCGGCCGGGTTGCCAATCCAGTCCCAGACCGAAACGCCCTGGGCTTTCAACGACTGCCGGAAGGCGTTCGAAAGAGGAACCACTTCGAGGCCGGCGCTTTCGCAGCCATCGGCAGCGAGGACGCTCGATCCTCCGGCGCCACCTGCGACTCCAACCCGTTTGCCGGTTATCGAAGGCAGGAAGCGGAATGTTGCCGCCAGGTCGATAAGTTCTTCGACGCTGTCAGCCATGACCGCGCCGGTCTGGGCAGCCAGGGCGCCCCAGGTGCTGAAACTGCCGGCCAGGGAAGCGGTATGGGAAGAAGTAGCTCTGGCGCCCGATTGACCCCGTCCGCCTTTCAGAACAACGACCGGTTTGCGGGCAGCCGCATACTTCAGCGTTTTAAAGAACCTGGGGCCGTCTTTTGCCCCTTCGATGTAGCAGAGGATGACGCTCGTTTCGGGATCATCGGCAAGGTAGGCGAGAAAATCCGATTCGTTAAGGTCGATGGCGTTCCCGTAGCTGAAAACCTTGCTGAAGTAGATGCCCCGCAAGGGTGAGTTCTTGACGATTTCCCGGGCGAGCATGCCGCTCTGGGAAACCAGCCCGACCGAGCCGGATT
>CAZOGR010000175.1:0-3587 GCA_964579355.1 uncultured Dehalococcoidales bacterium
AAATTCGCAATTCCTATTTCCATGTTCCGGAGCCTGAAATCTACCCGACGGAAGGTTCTTACGCCGGTGTGAAGACATCCCGGATTCACCGCAGCCATGAGTGGACTCATAGTTCAGGTGACATAATAAATGCGCTGATTGCCGCCGGACTGAGGATAGAGTTCTTCCACGAATTCCCGGTCCTCTTCTTCAAGGCCCTGCCGTACATGGTGCCGGACGGGCAGGGCGGCTGGCGGATACCGGGCGACAAAATCCCCCTGACATTTACCCTGAAAGCGGTCAAACCGTAGACCCGAACGGTTCAGGTTGACCGCTATGGTTCGGCAGGCTCGGGATGAACGGCTAAGATGTAGCAGAATCAGGTTTTTTCTTTGCCTGTTCTTTCTTGAAGAAGAGAAACGCGAACAGCGCCAGCACCGCCATTCCCGACCACAGCAGGAACGGATACTGGGGATTGATTTCCGCCAGTTTCCCGCCGATTGGCGGTGAGATAATCTCGCCGATACGGCCGAGAGACTGGGAGAAACCGACGACAGCCCCGATGTAGGCGATTTTCAGGCCTTTCGTTTCGAGGAGCGTCGTCATGTGCGTTGCCATGAACCCGTCCCGTACCATCCCGGCGATTATCATGCCTGCCCAGACGCCGTTCCCGGTGGTGAAAGCGAGGATTCCCACGCCCGCGGCAGTCATCAGAGTGGCAATAAACAGGACAATCTTTCTTGATTTCAACCGGTTCGAAAGCAGTACCACCGGGATGGTGAAAAGGGCGCTCATGCCGTGGAACAGGGCGACGGTATTATCGGCCGCCGCCGGCTCCCAGCCGATATTCTTGAGGTAGGTCGGAAGGTACCCAAGCGTGCCCATCGTGCAACTGACCTGGAGCATGATGATGATGGTCAGCACCCAGACGTTCCGGATGCGGACGACTTTCAGGAGAGATTCTTTAAACGATATGGCTGCCGGAACTTCCGAACCGGCCGGCTGGTGCTCCGGTTCTTTTCTGGTAAATACCCAGAGGAGGCCGACGATAACAGTCATAACCCCGTAGGCGACAAGGACGCTCCTCCACCCTCCCAGCAGGGGAGAGAGTACCGAGGAACTTATCATCGATGATACCAGGAAACCGACCCCCATGCTCATTGACATAATGCCGTTCGCCAGTCCGAGGTGTTTACCTGAAAACCAGGTGCCGCAGGCTCTGAACATGGAAGGCGCGGTCAATACCTGGAGAATGCCGAAGAGAAACATGGTCGCTGTAAGCGTTGGGAAATCACCGGAGAGCGCCCTCGCCATGCCGGTCAAACCGGTCAGCAGACTGCCGATGACGAGGATTTTTTTCGCCCCGAACCTGTCGGCAATCATTCCTCCCAGGAGCATGACCAGCAGGCCGGCGAGGGGCAGCATACCCCACACCGTGCCGATTTGGACGAAGCTGAGTCCGAGTTCGTCGGCTATTTCTTTGAAAAGAACCGGCATGCACATCTGGGGCATGGCAATGACGAAGCATCCCGTCAGGGCCAGCAGTACCAGTATGTACCACCGGTATCGGGAACCATTGTTAGTATTGTTCATATCCGTATCCTGAATAACGCATCCCGAACGCAAAAGAAAAGGGCTGGATTTCATGTTCCCAGCCCCGTTGCGCGGTATGCAGAGATATTTTATTGTAACAAATAACAGCCGGTTTTCCTAATCGTTACTTTTCCTGAGATTCGGCTCCTGCCTCTCTGTTTTCTTCCTCTTCCATCCGCTCCGAGCTTTCCCGCAACCAGCGGTGAATCTCGTCGAGCGCCGGCGGCGAGACGCTGAAGACCTCGATATCTTTCGGAAACTGCACCCGGTGGCTTTCCCGGATGAAGAGAATGGCCGTCTGGCCGCCTTTGAGCGTTTCGTCAATCCGCTTCGCGATGTACTCGAACCGTTTCACCGAAGCCTGGGCGAACAGCTCGGAAACCGTGCGGGCTACCTTGCTGCTGATGAAGCCCATCATCAGGTGACGCTCCCAGTCCATCGTTTCCTCGGTAAGCTCGGCATCTTCGACCACTTCGAGCTTCGCTCCGGAGCCGCAACGCTCCCGGGTAATTTCACAGCTCATCGGGCTGAGCTGTTTCATGATTTCCATGCCTTTATCGCCGGCGATGGTCACCGATTCATGGTACACAAGGTCGGGACTGCCCATCTTCGATTCAAGGTTGAGCAGGTGCTGCCTGACCTGTTTCCAGTACCGTTCGTATTTCTCCGTGTAGTCGGCCGGCGCTCCCTCGTACGAGTAGATAACGGGAACAAGGTAAATTTTCCTTTTCCCTTCGAATTGTTTCGCTTCCGGTTTTTCTATCCTGCCCAGTTCTTCAGTCATGTTTCTACCCTCTGCCGAATACTTTTCTTACCTCCGGGTGAAGCCGGTCACCCAGTCTGGCAACTGCCTCGTACCTGAGTTTATCCAGGGCTGCCTGCTTTTCCGCGAAATCGGCGCTCAGGTACAGCCGTTCCGGATGAACGTAAATCTGGTCGACAACCCGGATTGCCGCCGGTATCTTGAATCCGGTCGGTGAGTCTTTCCAGTCTTCCAGCCCTCCCCGAATCAGCGAATCGAGGATGCCCATAGTATGTTCGAGCCTGATATCCCGGTACCGTTCGTCCTCGCCGATGCCGCCGGTGTTCAGGAGATAGAAATTCATGTTCGGGAGATTCCTGACGATGTTATAGAAAATATTGGCATGCTCCGTCCTGTCCCCGGCCATGAACGGGTCGTAGAAAAATTCGCTGCGTATCGTCCCGGCTTTGGTGGGGTCTCCTGCCGATGATTCCATCGCCTGACCCAGCACCATCATTGCCGTTGCCTGCTCGCAGGTCAGTTTCGAGATAGCCGGAACCAGCGGGCCCCGGGTAATTATGATGAAATTATCGATTTTTTCGACGTCGATATGCTGGCTTGCGTGCATGAAATCTTTTCTCATTATCACCGCCCGGCCGTTCGAGGTACGGTCGATGTTGTAAAAATCGAATTCCCCGTTCTCTTCGACATAAACGTTTTCGCAGACGGTATCCGGTTTCATCAGCCCGTAGTAGATTTCCGCCTGGTCGCCCGGGTCGACGCCCTCCGTTTTCACGAAGATGCCGCCGGCTTCGAAGCCGTGGAATGAGCCGTCCGGCATGAGCGTGCCGCCGTCATCCTGGACAAGCCAGGAAACTTCGCTTTCTTTTTTTGCCAGTATCCGGCTGGTCGTGCTCGTTTTGCCGTTGGCGCTGAGGGCAATCAGCAGGGTTCTCACTTTCCGGTAATCGCCGTGGACCGATTGCAGATAGTCTTCCCGGCAGCCGGCATGGAGGAAGATGCCGCCTTTTCTCGTCTTCGCCGCCCAGTCTTCAGCCGCGAAAACGCCTTTTTTGTATTCGCCGATGTAGTTGCCGTTCCGGATGACCTTGACGAACCGGCCGTCCGGCAGCATCGCCAGGCGTATCGTGATATCTTTTTCCGGCAGCGGTTTTTGAGCATTAGCCTCGAAAGCTTCGTCGAAGAAAAAGACTATCCGGTAATCGGGGTCTTTCACTTCCCGGTCGACCGGCCAGAAGAGATTACCGCCTCC
>CAZOGR010000176.1:0-3583 GCA_964579355.1 uncultured Dehalococcoidales bacterium
CATCGGAATGACGGCTGCCCAGCGTACGCCGAGGACGCCGAGGTTGCCGACATCCGGCAGCCACCAGGCGAGGGGAAGCTGAATCAGCCAGCCGCTGACAAGGCTGATGATGAGAGGGATGACGGTATCTCCGGCGCTGGTGATGCAGTTCTGCAGGACGGCGCCGAACCCCATGGCGATATAGCCGGCGACAGCAATCCTGAGGAAGAGAGCACTGACCTCGATAAGCTCGGGGTCGGAAGTGAAAATCTGGACGGCGTATTCAGCTCCGAAAAGGAGGCCGACGCAGACGACAGCGATAAAGCCTTCGATGATGCCGGCGGCAATCCAGCCGCTTTTTTCAGCCCGTTCCGGTTTACCGGCACCGAGGTTCTGCCCGGTGAGGACGCCGGCGGCCATGCCGATGCCGAAGGCGGGCATGAAGAGAATCATTTCAATCCTTCCCAGCAGGGTATGGGCGGCCATTGCCACGGTGCCGAACGGCGCCATGAACCGGATAAAAATCATGCCCCGCATGTTCTGTTCCATGCCCATGATAGAGGCGGGGATGCCGATTCTCACGATACGCCAGATGGTATTGAGGTTGACGGTAAATCCCTTAAAACTGAGTTTCAGGCGGGAACGCCCGGACATCAGGAACCAGAAGGCGATGACCGTCCCGAGGCTCTGGGAAATGACGTTGGTAATGGCGGCGCCGTTCACCCCCAGTTCGGGGAATATCCAGAGGCCGAAGATGAGGGTGGGAGCGACAGCGACATGGACGAGCCTGAAGCTGACGGCGATTTTCATGGGTGTTTTCGAATCGCCGGATGCCTGCATGATGCCTTCGGCCATGGTGCGGAAGGCCATCGCCGTCATGCCGATGAACTGAATCCGCATGTAGCTGGCGCCTTCGTCGATGACATCCTGGCCGACGCCGAGGAGCATCAGGATTTGCTCCGAGAGGAAGATGCCGATGATGGCAAGGATAATCGAAGAGGCGGCGCCGATAACGATTGCCTGCTGGGCGACGTGGTTTGCCTGTTCGTCATCTCCGGAACCGATAAAGCGGGCTATCATGGCTCTCATGCCGGTGAAAAGCCCCATCAGGCTCGATTGCGCCAGCATGACGGCGGTCCCTGAGACGCCGACGGCGGCAATTGCCGCCGGACCGAGCCGGCCGACCCAAATCATATCGACGGTCGGTCCGAGCATGTTGACGGTATTGCCGATAATAATCGGCCACGACATGGTCAGCAGGTTACGCAGGATACTGCCGCTTACCCAGTCGTGACTGATAGTATTCCCCGGTTTCCCGGGAGGATTTCGTTGCATGGGCGGGTAAAAGTCTTTCTAATTGGTCTGAGCCGTGGAGAGACAGGGTCTGTCAGGCTTACGGCGTCTAAACTAAATTATACTCCTTATGTTTCGGATAATTCCAATTTTGAAAGATTCGGAAGTTACTCAGATTTCAGCGACAGTAATCCTGATATAGTCGCTCCGCCGGATGTCCGGTATAATAAGAGTAGTATGCGATTTCAGTTAAAATACGTTGCATTGCCGGTTGGGATTTTTCTCCTGACGCTGATTCTCGCCGGCTTTTTTTACTCCCGCCTGCCGGCGGAGACAGCCTATACGTTTTCCGGCGAGGGGTTGCCTGTGAAAACGGCCGAAAGAACGGTTGTTGCTGCCTGGATAGTTGGCCTGCAATTTATCTTCACCCTGGGAGCGCTGCTGGTTGCCCATGTAATCGCCCTGATATTCCGGAAGTATATCCCATCGGATTCGGGGAATCCGGAACCCGCATCAATCATCAGTCTGATGGGGAACATGACGGCGATTCCCCAGTCGGTTATTTTCTTTACAATGCTGGACATTTTCAGCTACAATTCATACCAGATTCACCTTCTGCCGCTCTGGCTGAATGCCCTCATTTTCCTTGCCGGAGGCGGTATTGTTTTGAGTATATTTTTCATCCGGGCGTTCCTGCGTATCCGGAGAAGTAAATAAGGAGTAGGACATTGTCAGAAAACAAACCGGTAGTCGAAATGGAAAAACTCGTCTCGCTCTGTCAGCGGCGGGGTTTCATATTTCAGAGTAGCGATATATACGGCGGGCTTTCGGGGTGTTACGATTTCGGGCCCATGGGCGTCGAGATGATGCGGAACATCAAGGAGGCCTGGTGGAACGCCGTTATCAGGAAACGCGATGACGTGGCAGGACTCGATTCCAGCATCCTGATGAATCCCCGTGTATGGGAGGCAAGCGGCCACCTGACCAATTTTTCCGACCCGCTGGTCGAATGCAAAAACTGTCACCTTCGCTACCGGGCTGATAAACTGAATTCAAACAGGTGTCCGGCATGCGGCGGCGAGTTCACCGAAGAACGCATGTTTAACACCATGTTCAAAACGTTCATCGGTCCGGTGGAAGATGCGGCGAACGTGGTCTACCTCAGGCCCGAAACGTGCCAGGGAATTTTCGTCAATTTCCAGAACGTCCAGACGACAACCCGGAAGAAAATACCCTTCGGCATCGCCCAGGTCGGGAAGTCGTTCCGGAATGAAATCACAACGGGTAATTTTCTTTTCCGTGTCCGCGAATTCGAGCAAATGGAAATGGAGTTTTTCGTCAAACCGGGAACCGATGAAGACTGGTTCGAGTACTGGCTTCAGGAAAGAATAAACTGGTATGTCAGTCTTGGAATCGACCGGAAAAACCTGGAAATTGCCGAACATCCGAAGGAGAAGTTATCTCACTATTCAAAACGGACATGCGATATCATGTACCGGTTCCCGATGGGATTCGACGAGCTTGAGGGCGTGGCGAACCGCACCGATTTCGACCTTACCCAGCACCAGAAGTTCAGCGGCAAATCCATGGAGTACTTCGATAACGAAACGAACGAACACTATATCCCCTATGTGATAGAACCGTCTCTGGGCGTCGGCAGGTGTTTCCTGGCTTTCCTCTGCGATGCCTATGAAGAGGAGCCTGACAAGGATGAGATACGGACGGTGCTGCACTTCCATCCTGATATTGCGCCGATTAAGGTGGCGATACTGCCGCTCAGCAGGAAGGAAAACCTGGCCGCCATGGCGAAGGATGTGTATTCCGGTCTGAGAACATGTTTCATGACGCAGTACGACGATACCCAGAGTATCGGACGGCGGTACCGAAGGCAGGACGAACTCGGCACGCCCTACTGTGTGACGGTTGACTTTCAGTCGCTCGAGGATAACCAGGTAACGATACGGGAGCGCGACAGCATGTCACAGATACGGATACCGGTAGGGGCTCTGCAAAAAACCCTCGCCGCCAAGCTGGCAGGGGAGGAATTCCTGATACTGCCGGAGGGCGGGCAGATAGTAAAGCAGTAAGACAGAGGCCGGAGGATACGCTCCGGCCTCGGGTTTTTATGGAGATTTTACTTTTTGGGAAGATGATAGTTGGTGGGTTACGTCCTTGCTTTTCGTTCGAAAAGCGATTAGAACTACGTAGCAGGTTCTATGGGAAATCGAGGACTCCACCCACCCTACGAGGGGATATATGGTTGTATTGAGGTTGGCGAAACGATACAAGGAGAGAAATGGTCGTGTAGGGT
>CAZOGR010000177.1:0-3557 GCA_964579355.1 uncultured Dehalococcoidales bacterium
ATTCGGGTAGAAATTCCGAAGAAAAGTAAATGAAGCTCCAAAAAGAAGCCGATGAGTTTTCTTCATCGGCCTTCTTTTTTAGTTGGAAACCTGATTTATATCCGACAGCTATATACTCAGGCCTCCAGGCGGCGAAGTTCGGTTTCCGGGACCGGCTGGCGGACGGTATCCTCCTGGTTACCGAGCTTTCTGAATTTCAACAGAATGGGAGATAGCAGGCCGGCCGTCAGGACGAACGAGAGCGCATCGCTTATCGGAAACGAGAGCCATATCCCGTCGATATCCCAGAACGGCGGCAGAATGAATACCAGCGGCACCAGGAAGAGCGCCCGTTGGGTTATCGAGGTGATGAATGCCTGGGTCGCCTTGCCGGTAGACATGAAAACCATCGACCCGGTGAAAACCACGCCCATTATCGGCATCGCCAGGAACAGAAGCTGCGAGGCGTGCGAAGCCATCTCAATCAACTCTGCATCGCTCGAAAATATGCGGATGAACGGCCCGGGGATAAAGTACAGGAGCAGGAATGCGATAAAACACCAGCCGGTGGCGTAGGTCATGGCTATCCGAATGCCTTTGAGCGCCTGGTGGAATCGTTTTGCCCCGTAATTGAAGCCGAGTATCGGCTGTAGCCCGTGGCCGATGACCATGCCGGGCATGGTGGCGAACATCATGATTCGGTTCAGGATACCGAAGGTGCCGATGGCGTAATCGCCGCCGTATTCAACGAGCGCCCGGTTGATGAAAATGGCAGTGATACTGCCGGTGAAAGTGCGCGCCAGCGCCGATACGCCGATAACCATAATATCCCGGATAATCTTTAGTTCCGGTACAAGATTATGTAATGCCATATGAAGATAACCTCTGCCGCTCAGCCAGTACCATAAGAAGTAGCCGGCCGAGATAAGATGAGCGATGGAGGTGGCGATGGCTGCTCCCTTGATTCCCATATCGAAAGCGATGATGAAAAGAGCATCGAGGACGATATTGCTGACCGCCCCGATAATCATGCCCACCATGGCAACACGAGCGTTGCCTTCCGAGGTAATCAGGCCGTTGCTGGCCATGCTGAAGGTCTGGAACACCATGCCGATGATGGTAAAGGTAAGGTAATCACGCCCGTACGGCAGTATCGTTTCCGAAGCGCCGACCAGCCGCAGCCAGAAATCGGCGTTAATCAGCACCGCCACGGTGATAATGAGCGATAAGGCGATGTTGAGAAAGGCGGCGTTGCCAAGCGCCCGTTCGGCTTTTTTTACGTTACCGGCGCCGATGAGCCGCGAAATGACCGAAGCGCCGCCCATGCCGGTAAGCTGCCCCATGCCCATGCCGAGCATCTGAATCGGCATGACGATGGATAAACCGGCAATACCGAGGGTTCCCACGTAATGGCCGATAAAAATGGTGTCAATCACGTTGTAGAGCGTCATGACGAACATTCCCATGAAGGAAGGAAGCGATAGTTTAAAGAGCAGCCTTCCTATCCGGTTGTCATCGAGGACGCTCCGGTTCATCTGTTTCATTAAAGGGTATCCTTCTACCGGTTTCCCGGTCTGTATTGTTATGTTAATTGATTAGAGAGAGTGCCGGAGTGTTTCGGGCTCAAATCATCGAATATGTTAAGTATATATATTATATAGTATAAATTATATACTATATATATTCTATAGCAAATGAAAAGGTGATTGTCAATAATTTATAGGCAATAAATCGGGCGGTTTCTTTTACTCCGGTTTTTAGAGTATAATCAGTGAAAATATTGGGCGTGAGCGAAACGTGAGCCTTGAACTGCGTGAAATGGATGGGAAGATAGCTCTTCACACGGATACGGTGATTGTCGAGCGAAAATTGAAGAAGCTAAAAACATATATTTATTCCACTCCCTATTACGACGCCGGCAGCGGAAAGATAATCGGAGTGGATATGTTTTTCGAAAAATCCGCCCGGAGTATGCTTCTGAAACTGGTTAACGAAAATCAACTGCCTCTCTTCTGAAAATTTCCCGGAAATATTGTTATGTCAAATATTTTTTACCGCATTCTTCATAATTCTCGCTTTTATAACACGCCTGTGAGCTTTATCCGATAGCCGGACGTATTGCTTTTGCTGATTGTAAACGTATATAATCTCAATATAGTAAATTTTGAAGGAAGAAATACCCGGTAACAATGCGACTTTGTGCTTTCTGGGACTGTATGGAAGAAGTTGATGAAGGAATGTCTTTCTGTCGTGAACACGCCAGGAAACTGAATCTCCAGCTCATCGATAAATGTCCCAGGTGCGGCAGGTATAAGGATGTCAGGCAAAAACTGTGCCCCGACTGCAATTATGGAAGGCCTGTTGCCGGCTGGAAAATCAGCAGCCGGAATCTTGAAGAGATAGACTACCAGGAAATCGATAAACCCAAGGAAGAACCCCCGGTTCTACCTGTTTCCCGTCAGCCGGCTGACTCCGTTCCCGAGGAGCGGCAGATAACGCGAGGCGAGGCAACCTGCCCCAGTTGCGGCTCATTCGACCTTACCTACAAAAAAGCCTTCGACTATTTCAAGTGCAACAGTTGCGAGACGACTTTTATCACCCCGGTGTACAGTTACGGAGATACCGGGGTGAAAGCGGTTGAGAAAAAGCCGGCGCAGCAGGTAAACCGCACCGTCAAACAGGAAGCTCCTCCGCCGCGAAGAGATTATCCTCAACCCGCCAGGCAGGAATACAGCCAGCCCGTCAGACAGGAATACGCGCAACCGGCCAGGCAGGAGTACGTTCAACCAATCCGCCAGGAACCTCCTCCGGTTTACCGGGAGCCTGCCCCGCCAAGGTATGAGCCGCCTCCCCCTCCCTACCGGGAACAGGCGATGACGGACAGGGCGCAATCCCCGATGTATGCCGAGCAGGCATGGCCGTCTCAGCCACCCCGTACATGGGAAGAACCAGCACCTCGGTATGTTCCGACCCCCGCGCAACAGGGAAAAGAGCCGTATCTCGATTTCCTGAGAAAAGGCTGGGGTGGCGAGAAGCACGCCGGCAGCCAATCGCACGGAGCGCAGGGACAGAAAAGCAAGCTCGGCTGGGTCTACCTGCTCATTCTCCTTTCCATAATCGCACTGGCAGCCCTCCTGTGCTGGTTCCTGTTCAATGCTCAAATCACAGAGATGCTTGACACAATTTTGTAAAAAGCTTTGACATGGCGGATATTCTGTTATACCATTAAACATTAAGATTGGGGTGGCGCAGGTTACAGGAAAAGACTGATACTCGAACGTAAAAAAAGAGGTGAACAATAAATGGGCATGTATGTTCCGCTGATTATATTCACAGTATTTATTCTGGCCATCATCGTCGGTGCTTTTTATGTCAGGAGAAAACTATAGCATCCACGTAGCCACGGATTGAGCTAGCACTAATCTGAAAATAGATACATGACAGCAACGCCTGGCTACCTGCCGGGGTTGCTGTTTTTGTTTGTTCGGACTCACGGTAGTTACCCGGGATATTGGGAAAAAACAGGAGACAGGTATGGACAGAGTTAAAGGCAAGGTAGCGGTTGTTACCGGAAGCGC
>CAZOGR010000178.1:0-3533 GCA_964579355.1 uncultured Dehalococcoidales bacterium
TGGGCGATATCTTCTGGGACCTGGCGCCGTGGATAACCTACGAGCCCGGCTACGATCTGGGTTGCAGCATCTACGTCGCCAATCCCGGAGATGTTGAGAAAGAATACACCCTGATGGCCAGGCTCTCACGCGAAGGCACGGTTATCAGCGAAGAAGTGTTGCCGGTATTCGGGTACACCTGGTTCAAGGTGGCGCCCGGTGATTTTATCAGGCTCAGGGGAGCCTTGCGTTTCGATGAGAGTGACAGCGAACTGGCGATTCTCCTGGTAGAGCGGGAAACCGAAGAGGTAACCGATTCGGTAGTCACCTTGCTGGTATCTCCGTCAACCGCCGGAGTCTTGCCGCCGACCTGGCCGGGCGGTACCAGTATTGCGGGATTCGACTGGAGCTCGCTGCTCTACATGATGTTTCCGGTCATGATGCTGGGCACGGTGGTCGCAGCGGCCAGGCCCAAAGAAAACGAAAGAGAGCCGGTGCCGGCAGCCGTAACGGAAGAGAGGAAGCTCTTGCCCGAAGGGAGGCAGGAAGATGCCCGGTGAGTTTTACATCGAGGGCAAAGCCGAGAAAGTCGACCTGACCCAGGTCATCGAGAAGATCACCAGCGAAACCTTCGGGCTGGAGGCGCTGAAGGAACTGCTCGATATCCTCGGGGGCAAGGCCGACGATGTTGTCAGCCAGACGGACAAGCTGGCGGGGCAGTCTCCATCGACCGGCTCAGTAACCAGGGACTGGCAGGCGGCAGAAGCCGAAGTGATAACCATCGGGACTCACGACGTGCGTTACAAGCTCCACTCCCTGCTTGTCTCCATCCATAACCTGGCCGGGACCAGCATTACCGTGAGGATGTACATGCCGGTGAACGGCGGTGAGCGCAAGGTCTACGAGCAATCGTTCGACGCCACGGCAGACCCTCCGGGTTTGTGGATTGTCAACGGCACGGTGGGTATTCACGAGGTGGTGAGAGTAACCCTGGAAAGCAACAATGCCGCCGATAACGGGCAGTCGGTGCACTACGACTATCTGCTGGAGGCGATGTAATGAGCCTCCTGACGAAGAGCGGCGGCGGCCTCTCCGGTCTGGCGATCGATGCCGACAAGGACTGGCAGGGTCGCCTCATTAAAAACCTCGGCCTGCCGGTTGATGACGCCGACGCCTTGAGGAAACAGGATGCCATCCTGAAAGCGCTGCTCACCCAGGCGGGACAGCTGCTCTATGCTTCCGGACCGGGAACCCCGGCGGTGCTGGCTCCCGAGACGGGCGAGAAGTTCCTGAAGGCTGGGAGTCCTCCGGTATGGTCTGCCGTCCCTGGGGGTGGGTTCTGGGAGCTGGCCGGCGAGACGACCCTGGGCAGCGCCCAGGGCACAATCGAGGTGACCGGACTATCCACCGCGTATGAAATACTCTGGATCCAGTTCATGTCCACCTGGTCGCACGGCTGGGATGTCATCATGCGGCTGAACGGCGATGCCGGTCCCAGCTACGATTATTCGAGGTATCTCTTTTCGAGCGTCTACGGGCATTCGGCGTTTGATAACGACACCGAGGTTACCATGTACGCCCCGGGCGGCGAGGGGCAGGTATTCTACCAGCTGCACGGCTTCATCTTCCAGAGGCTGGCTAACTGGCGCAAGACCTTCTGCCTGCACTGGTATCCCTACAACTCGGCCAATGGCTCCAACTCCTTCTACATCTACCAGGGGTACTGGAACAACCAGTCCTCGAAAGTAACCGGCGTGAGATTCCAGAACGGCGGCAGCTTCGACGCCCAGGCAAGGCTGCTGGTGCTGGGGGCCAGGTAGGAGGTAATGATGCCGGGCGAGTTTTACATCGAGGGCAAGCAAGAAAAGGTTGACCTGAACGAGATCAGGAACATCCTCTCGGAGATGCAGGCCGGTATCGCCGGCATGGTCGATTTCTGGAGCGAGCCGGTCGAGGAAGTCCAGATCAACGCCGCGGGCATAACCGTACCCTTGCCCGATATTGCTGTTCAGGGGTTACCTGCCGGCGCATTGATCATGCGGGCGATCGGTATGCTCAAGTTCAGGATGGTCGAGAACACGAACGCCGCAGCCAACCGTCTCAACGGTGGAAGCGTCGTTGCGACCAGCCAGGTAATCCAGGTCCGGCAAGGCACCCTGGGGAACTGGCTTGATGCCATCGGTTTTGTTGACGGCCAGTTCGGGCTTGAGGGGCAGACCCGGGAAGGCGGCGACGTTTGCATCGGCAGCATGGATATCTCCGGGGCTCTCACCGGAAACGGGATCCTGGGACTTCGGTGGCTGCTCGCGCGGGCGAATGCCGACTTTCTCAATTTCAACGATGTCCAGGCGGGCATCAGGATATGGTACTTACCCGGAGGAATGACGGAGTAGCGATATGGACTGGGAATACATACGACCGAGCGGAGACAGCTCCGTTTCACTGAGAATATATCCTGCCAGCCCTTCGACCCACTACGACAAGGTGAGAGACCCGGAGTGGCTGAAGCGGGTTTACCAGGACAGGGCCTATGAAGTCGGCGACCTGTGGACGTTCGACAACCCGACGTATCGCGAGGCTGTCGAGGTCAGGAAGATCCGCATTCATGTCGTCGGCTACCGCAACAACTCCCTGGCCTGGGGCAAGTTCGCCGTTAACACCGGCGGCGGGCTGTTCAAGAGCCCGCAAAATACCTGGGGCGGCTACCAGAATCCCGGCTCGGAGCACTATACCCTGACCTCGAATCCGGTCACGGGAAACCCGTGGACCCTGGAGGAAATCGATAATCTGCTAGCCGGTGTATACCACTACGATTCGGGTATCCCTTCCGGTGTGGGCACCGCGTACTATTTCATCTCGGTTATTCACCAGAACGCCTCGGTACGCACGAACAAACCCACCGGCTACACGGGTACCGCAGCCACCCTGAACGGTCTGGTCACCAACAATGAAGGCGCGTTCCTCGATCCGTATCTGGCATCGAACAGCTGTATCCGGGTCAGGTTCCAGTGGGGCGAGACCATAGCCTACGGGAATAACACGTCCTACCAGTACGGCATCACCGGGGCGTTCAGCGCGGGAATAGCCGGCCTGAACCCGGCGAAAGTCTATCACTACCGGGCGGTCGTCGAGGTCGAAGCTAACCAGTGGTCCGGCTGGGACGCCTACTACGGCCAGGACATGCTCATACCCTCGACGGAACCGATCGGACGCTCCACGGCCGACAGGCTCATCGCCGGAGAGGCAATCTAATGACGGAGGTAAAGCCATGAGATATTCGATAGTTTCAAAAGAGATGACCGCGGAACGGCTGGCAGCTGAAGCGGAGAAGGCCGGGGCTGTTAACATCACCCGGACAAAGCTCTTGGGCGGGGTTTTCTGCGACCTCGATGAGGCTCAGGCCAGAAAGCTCGCCCGTATTCACGGGCTCAAGGTCAAGCCTCTGAAGGAGTTCAAGACCGACCATGTCATGACGGAGCTGCCGCCGGTAGAGACTATTTCCGATGTCTTCTACCTGCTGCGCTCCTATTTCAGCCCGCCGCTTACCGGCACCG
>CAZOGR010000179.1:0-3515 GCA_964579355.1 uncultured Dehalococcoidales bacterium
CCGCTGCCCCCGGTTGAACTGGAATACCCTCGAACCGTCCGGTAGTATCCCGCTCGCCAGGCTCCCCGGTCCGATAAAACTGCCGCTGCCGATTATTGTCCCGACGTTTATCGACGAGTTGATACCGGTCTGCACGTTATCCCCCATGATAACACCCAGCTTCCTTCGCCCGGTTGCTTTCCCCTCGACCGATATCTCTTTCTTATCCAGCTTAAGATTGGCAACCTTGGTACCCGCTCCCAGGTTGCACCCCTCCCCGATAACACTGTCGCCGACATACGTCAGATGAGGCACCTTGCTCCTGTTCATGATTATTGAATTTTTGATTTCCACCGAAGCCCCCACGTGGCAGCCGTTCCCGATTGCCGTCGAAGGTCGCAAATAACAATTCGGCCCGATTTCGCAGTTCTCTCCTATTGTGACCGGCCCGATGATGTACGACCCCGCCCGTATCACACTGCCTTTTCCAAGACTCACCTCGCCTTTGATGACCGCCCCCTCTTCTATCTCTCCTCCGACAAAAGCCTTCATCGATTTCAGCAGGTATTCATTCGCCGTCAGCAGGTCCCAGGGATAACTGGCGTCCAGCCATCGTTCGATTTTCCTCCAGGTTACCCTGCTGCCGGTATCGATTTTCATCTGAATCGATTTTGTTATCTCATACTCACCCCGCTCGGAAAGCGGGGTTTCGGCAATTGTCTTGAAGATGTCCGGAGTGAATAGATACAGCCCGGCGTTCGCCAGCTTCGTCGGCGGATTGGCTGTTTTCTCGAGTACCCGTATTACCCGGTCGCCATCGGTTTCCAGTATCCCCAGCCCCTCGGTCTTTTCCACCTCGAAACAACCGATTGTCGTCGTCGATCCCGAGGCTATTGCCGCGATATCCTGGTGGTCGATGATGATGTCCCCGTTCGCTACCAGGAACTTGTCGTCGACGGCATTTTCCGCGCTCCTGATGGCATCGGCCGTGCCCCGCCTCTCCGGCTGATGGCAGTAGCGTATCTTTATACCCCATTTCTCGCCCCCGCCGAAATAGCCGGTAATCTGCTCTTCATGATACCCGGTCACGAGGATGCATTCCTTCACCCCCGCTTTCTTCATCTCGATTATCAGGTGTTCGAGCATGGGCTTGCCCGCTATCGGCAGCATGACCTTCGGCCGGTTGCTCGTCAACGGCCGCATCCGACTGCCTTCACCAGCCGCTAAAAGTACCGCTTTTAATGACATCTTTCGTGCCTCCGCATCAACTGATTGTAATCGTTGCTTTTCATATATGTCAATCAGAAATCCGGATGTCGTTTTTCCTTTTCTCTCCTTCCCCGATACCCTCGTTTTTTCCAATTTTTACTTTACCGTTATCTTCATTCATGCTAGAATTAGTCACGGAATTGTATTCTTTTCTCAGGAGAAACAACGATGTCAGGGCATTCTAAATGGGCGACTATTAAACACCAGAAAGGTGTTGCCGACCAGCGCCGCGGTCAGCTCTTCACTAAACTCACCCGGGAAATTATCGTCTCTGTCAGACAGGGTGGTGGCTCGAATCCGGAAATGAACTTCCGTCTCAGACTCGCTATCCAGAAAGCCCGTGATGCCAACATGCCTGTCGATAATATCGAACGAGCCATCAAGCGCGGCGCCGGAGAGACGGAAGGCACGGTTCTTACCGAACTCACCCTCGAAGGCTATGGTCCCGGTGGCGCCGCTATTCTTGTCCAGGCACTCAGCGATAACCGTAACCGTACCGTCCAGGAAGTAAGAAACCTCTTCTCCCGCAGCGGCGGTAACATGGGAGAAAGCGGCTGCGTTGCCTGGCTCTTCGAATCCAAAGGATTGATAAACGTCGATGCCGGCGACCAGGACCCTGAAGAATTGCTTCTCCAGATTATCGACGCCGGAGCCGAAGATGTCAAAGTCGAAGGTAATACCATCGAAGTGTATACCAGACCGGAAGAGTTTATGAAAGCCCGAGAAGCTCTTCAGAAAGCCGGCTTTACCATCGAATCCTCCGAGGTGGCGATGTTTCCCATAACCACCGTCGACCTCGAAGAAAAACCGGCGCTCCAGAACCTGAAACTGCTTCATAAACTGGAAGAACTGGATGATATCCAGTCCGTTTCCAGTAACATAAACTTTACCGACCAGATACTCGAACAGTACGAAGGTTAATCCCGCCTGGAAGGATGAATTGTTGCCGTTATGATTGTCTTGGGAATTGACCCCGGCACCATCGCCATGGGATATGGCTTGATACAATGCGATGGTAGTGATTCTGTTTATATCGACTGCGGCGTTATCAGTACTTCATCACGCTCTCCCATCGGAGAGCGTTTATCTTTTTTGTTCAGGAATCTGACCGATATCATGGACCGCTACAAACCGGATGCTGTCGCTATCGAACAGCCCTTCGTCGCTAAAAACGTCAAGTCAGCCTTCGCTATCGGCCGGGCACAGGCAATCGCCATTCTGGCAGCAGCCAACCACGACCTTACCGCCTGCGAATACACCCCGGCTCAGATTAAACAGCGGGTCGCCAGCTACGGAGCCAGTTCCAAGGAACAGATTCAGGAAATGGTCAGACTTCAACTGGGATTGGAGAGCGTTCCCCGGCCACATGACGCCGCTGACGCCCTCGCAGTTGCCCTCTGCCACATCGGCGAAACCCATCTTAACCGACTGCTCACAGAAAGGTAAACCCGAACAGCCTATGATTGCCAGCCTGACAGGAAAACTTGAAAAAGTAACCGCCAACGCCGCCGTGATTAACGTCAACGGCATCGGCTTCCTGGTCAATATCGCCACCTCAACCCGCTCCAACCTCGGGGCAATCGGCCGGGAAACCACCCTCCTGACCCAGATGATTGTTCGGGAAGACAGCCTGTCACTTTACGGGTTCGCCCGGGAAAGCGAACTCGAACTGTTCCGGATTCTCACCAGCGTCTCCGGCCTCGGCCCGAAGCTTGCCCTCACTATGCTTTCCTCCATGAGTGTCGAACAACTGAGTTCGGCGATTGTTTCCGAAAACGTTACCCTCCTGACCGCTATCCCCGGTATCGGGAAGAAAACGGCCAACCGCCTCGTTCTCGAGCTGAAAGATAAAATCAGCTCGGATTTGATTTCGATACCCGATGCCGGTATCGTTCGCGATAACGCCGAAGTCATCTCTGCCCTTACCTCACTCGGCTACACGGTAGCGGAAGCCAGCCGGGCGGTGGCAAGCCTGCCCCCCGGTACCAAGGGCCTCGAAGATAAAATAAAACTGGCGCTGCAGTACTTTTCCGAGTAAACTGAAAGCACAGCCGCCGGAAAGGTCACAGAGGAAATAATGAAAATACTGGTTATTGAAGACGACAAAGAAATCGTCGATACGATTACCCTCTCGTTCATGGTGGGATGGCCGGGAGTTGAACTGGTTTCGACCGGAGAAGGGCTGGAAGGCATCGAGATGGTGGATTCCGAATCACCCGATTTGGTGATTCTCGATATCGGCCTGCCTGATATCAGCGGTTTCGAAG
>CAZOGR010000180.1:0-3512 GCA_964579355.1 uncultured Dehalococcoidales bacterium
GGCTACTTATCCAGAAATTACGGTCGGGACACTAATTTGGGAAAGTCAGGTATTAGTGATTTCCCGGATACCGTTTCCAGCGGTATGGGGGTTCGGGCTGACTGGAAAAAGAATAGCCGCTCCTCAAGGAACGGCTAACAGTTATCCGTCAATCAATAGTCTGTTTAGCTGGAAACCTCCAGGAGGATGATATGCGGTGTGCTGATTACAAGGTCCACAATCCCTCCTTTAAAGTCCGGAATAACCAAAGTATACCTTCATTTCGGCTAAATGTCCAGGTTCTGGACGCTGGTGGCGCGGGCCTGGATGAAGGCTTTCCGCGGCGGTACTTCTTCGCCCATCAGGGTATGGAAGACGTGGTCGGCGTCGACGGCGTCTTCGATATTAACCGTCAGCAGCGTACGGGTCGCCGGATTCATGGTCGTTTCCCATAACTGCTCGGCGCTCATTTCGCCGAGGCCCTTGTACCGCTGGATGTCGATGTTCTTGGCGCCCTTCAAATCCTTGAGGACATCTTCCCGCTCCTGGTCGTTATAGACCCAGTGCTCGTTCTTGCCGTGCTTTATCTTGTACAGAGGCGGCTGGGCGATATAGAGGTGCTCGTTGTGGATAAGGTCGGTCATATGACGGAAGAAGAACGTCAGCAAGAGTGTCCGGATATGGGCGCCGTCGACGTCCGCATCGGTCATCAGGATAACCCGGTGAAAGCGGAGGCGGGAAAGGTCCAGTTCGTCGTCGATACCGACGCCGAGGGCGGTGATGATCGCCCGGATTTCCTGGTGGGCGAGCATCTTGTCGGCGGGGGCTTTTTCCACGTTCAGAATCTTACCGCGGAGGGGCAGAATCGCCTGGAAGCGGGGGTTTCTTCCCTGCTTGGCGGAACCTCCTGCCGAGTCACCCTCGACCAGGTAGAGTTCGCAGTTGGCCGGGTCTTTCTCGGAGCACATAGCCAGCTTGCCCGGCAGGGTCGAGGAAAGAAGGCCGGTCTTTTTCACAATGAGGTCGCGGGCTTTCCTGGCTGCTTCCCGTGCCTTGGCGGCGAGGACGCATTTCTCCATGATTCGCTTGACGTCGTCCGGGTGTTCTTCCAGGTAAAGGGCAAGCCCTTCGCTGACGACACTCTCGACGATGCCCTTGGTTTCGGGGTTGCCGAGTTTTCCCTTGGTCTGCCCTTCGAACTGGGGTTCGCCCAGTTTGACGCTGACGACCGCCGCCAGGCCTTCGCGGACATCATCGCCAGAGAGGTTGTTTTCATCCTCTTTGAGAAACTTGCCTTTTCGGGCGTAATCGTTCAATACCCGGGTGAGGGCGGTACGGAAACCGGTGAGGTGGCTGCCACCGTCCTGGGTGTTGACGCAGTTAGCAAAACTGAGGACCGTTTCACTGAATCCGTCATTATACTGGACCGCGACTTCGACGATGGTGTGGTTCAGGGTCTTGTGAATGTATATCGGCTGGCGATGCCGGACTTCTCTCCCCCGGTTGAGGTGGCGGACGAAACTGGCGATACCACCTTCGAAATAGAAGGTGCGTTCTTCATCGATTCGTTTGTCGATAATCTTTATCTCCAGCCCTTTGTTCAGGTAGGCCATCTCGCGGAACCGTTCCGCCAGGGTGTTGAAATTGAACTTTATCATTTCGAATATCTGGTGGTCTGCCTTGAACTGCACCGTGGAGCCCGGCTCATTATCTTCCCCGACTACCTCGAGAGGAGTCTGGGTAAGCCCTCTTGCGTACGCCTGCCGGTAAATCTTGCCGTTGTGACGGGCGCTGACCGTACACCATTCGGAGAGAGCGTTGACAACGGAAGCGCCGACACCGTGGAGGCCGCCCGATACCTGGTAGGCTCCTCCGCCGAACTTGCCGCCGGCGTGAAGAACCGTCATGACGGTTTCAAGCGCGGACAGATTGGTTGCGGGATGAATATCGATGGGGAAACCACGTCCGTTATCTCTGACGCTTATCGATTCATCTTCGTGGATGGTTACCAGAATCCTGTCGCAGTAACCGGCCATGGCTTCATCGACGCTGTTATAAACGATTTCATAGACAAGGTGATGAAGCCCGTTGATATCGGTACTGCCGATGTACATGCCGGGCCGCTTTCGAACCGCTTCCCGGCCTCCGAGTACCTGGATATCACCCGCAGTGTATTCGGCCTTGCCTCTCAAGCTTTCTTCTTCGGTGTTGTTGTCATCGGTTGTCCCGGTCATAGACATCCCTCGCTCAAAAATTTATGGATATCGAACGGCAAAAAGTACTGTTGCCGAATAGTGGTTCGGTAACGGCGGCAGGCAGGAAGAAAGGGCTGGGGAGAAGCCGGTGTGATATGAAAACAATATTGCTGCCATTGCCCTCTATTATACCATAAATCGTGTGTATAGTGAAGAAAAACCAGCTTTGCCGATATCGTTTTCAACCATTCCATCATTGACAAAGAATCGCCGCCTGTTCATACTAGGAAAGCTGCGGTAAACGGCTGGTGCCGGGCAGTCGGGGACATTGATTTCATTGACAGGAGCGGGAACCATTAACATCAACGAAATTTTACGGACAGTTCTGGAATGCCGGGAGAAACCTCTCCTGTTCGAACCCGGCGAGGAAAAATTCTGGGATGACGAGTACATATCCATCGGCATGCTCGATGCCCATCTCAATCAGCAGTTCGATGCTGCCAGCCGGCGGTTCGCAATCATTGAAAAAGAAATAGCCAATCTTATCTCGAGAGGGTTTCTTGCCAACGAAGACCGGGTCCTTGACCTTGGCTGCGGACCGGGACTGTACGCCGCCCGACTGGCGAAACGGGGCATGAGGGTAACCGGTATCGACATCTCTTCCAGGTCAATCGATTACGCCCGGGACCAGGCGAAAGAAAACAGGCTGGACATCGATTATGTTAACGACAGCTTCTTCAACATGCGTTACACGGAAGAATTCGATGTCGCCATGCAGATATACGGTGAGGTAAGCACCTTCTCCGACAGGGACCGGGACGCCCTTCTCTCGAAGGTATATGATGCCCTGAAACCGGGCGGGTTGCTGGTCTTCGATGTTTCGACCCGGGCACAACGGATGAAAGAAGGGGCGGAGAACCGATGGCATGCTTTCGTCGGCGGCTTGTGGCGGCCGGGCAGGCACATCATCCTCGAGGACGGCTATGATTATCCGGAAGCGGATGCCTGGCTCGACCAGTATATCGTGATAGATGAAAACGGTGTAACGGTCTACCGTGACTGGTTCCACGACTATTCGCTCGAAACGATTAAACCGGTGATAGAGAAAGCCGGGTTTTCTATCGTTCAAATCTGGAATGATTTTACCGGTACACCCTATAAAAACGGAGGCGACTGGATTGCCCTTGTTGCCAGGAAAGCGTAAAAGAGAAACGTATTCTCTTTTACCTCAACATATCGTGGCTGGTACTAGTAAATATCGTTCCTGTTGTGGTAGAATGGGGAAGATAAATATAGGGATGCTTTAGAAGGCTAATTGCGGCTGAATTTTCCAGTCTC
>CAZOGR010000181.1:0-3484 GCA_964579355.1 uncultured Dehalococcoidales bacterium
CTGGGTGGTGTGGTTGTGGCCGCAGTTCCAGGTCAGCTCGGCGATTATCTGCCGGTCGTTTACGAGCGCCAGCCCAGCGGTATCGGTTGAGGTATCGATAGCTATTTGCATGTCATCAGAGTTCCTTTTTGCATCGTTCGAAAATTGTTTCAGCCAGTTCCTCGTACCGTTTTCCCTTCGGTTCCATGATAAAGCTGCGGCCGGTATCGGAAATATAGTTGATTCTTATCATCAGGTATCTCCGGGGCAGGATACCGAGGGCTTTTTCCGCCCATTCGAGTACGCACAACCCCTTTCCGTACAGGTAATCGTCCAGCCCCAGGTCCATGCTTTCCTCGATGTTATCGAGGCGATAGAGGTCCATGTGGTACAGGGGCATCCTGCCGTAAAACTCCCTCATGATGACGAAGGTCGGGCTGAGGATATCATCGTCGATACCCAGACCGAGGGCGATTCCCTGAGTCAGGCAGGTTTTTCCGGCACCGAGCTTGCCTTCGAGAAGCAGGACATCCCCGGGTTGCGCCGATTCACCGATGATTCTCCCGAGCGCCCGGGTGCTGTCAGGACTTCGGCTGACGATATCGAAACCGCTCTTCACGTTCTCCCTCCGGAAATGCTGCCGGATATTTCCCCGGCATTACCTCATTGCCAAGAAATTATATCACGAAGAAAGAAAGCCGTGAAAAAAGACGGGAGAGTTCACTCCCCGGAATACCCGGGTAAATTGCCTGTGAACAGGCTGTGTGTTATATTTATTTCATGATTACGAATGCTGAAAACTTTATTCCCGAAGGCACCGTTACCTCGCCGAAAGGCTTCAAGGCAGGAGTCGTCCTCGCCGGTATAAAAAAGAACCGGACGAAACCCGACCTCGGGATTCTCTGCTCGGAACGGCCGTGCACGGCTGCCGGTATGTTTACGACCAGTAAAATCAGGGCTTCTGCGGTCATCCTTTCCGAAGAAACCCTGAAACAGGGCCGGGCCTCGGCAGTCGTCGTCAACAGCGGCTGCGCTAATGCCTACACCGGCGAACAGGGAATTGCCGATGCCGGAGAGATGGTTTCCCTGGCGGCGGCTCACAGCGGTCGTCCGGAAGACGAAGTCCTGGTTGCCAGTACCGGCGTCACCGGGCAGTTGCTGCCGATGGACCGGATTCGGGAGGGCATTAACAAAATAACTCTATCGCCTGACGGCGGGCATGATTTGGCTCAGGCAATCATGACGACCGATACCGTCCCGAAGGAAGCGGCGATTTCCGGAATGAACGGAACTGTCCCCTATACGATTGGCGGTATCGCTAAAGGCTCGGGGATGATTCATCCGAATATGGCGACCATGTTCTGTTTCCTGGCAACGGACGCTCCGGTCGAAACGGGTTTTCTGAAATCCGCCCTGAAAAAAGCTGTCGATATGTCGTTCAATATGATATCGGTGGATGGTGACATGAGTCCCAGCGATACGGTGGTCATCATGGCGAACGGCGCCGCCGGCGGCGAAACCATCCGGTCGGGCAGCCGCGCCGCGCGTGAATTTCAGAAGAAACTGAATGCCATTTGTATCCGGCTGGCGACGGCGCTGGCCCGGGACGGCGAAGGGGCAACCAAGCTCATCACCTCGAACGTCACCGGCGCCCGGAACCTGAAAGAAGCCCGGAAAGTCGCCCGGGCTGTGATTATGTCGTCACTCATCAAGACGGCTGTCCATGGCGGCGACCCCAACTGGGGGCGCATCGTTGCGGCGGTAGCCCGGAGCGGTATCGATGTCAGCCTTACCGATATCGATATGGCTATCGGACCTGTCGCCGTGCTGAAAGCCGGCAGGCCGCTTCTTTTCGAAGAAAAAGATGTTATCAATGTTCTGAAACAGGCGGACGTCCCGGTCAGTATTCACCTCAACATGGGTGCCGGTGCGGCAACTGCCTGGGGATGCGATATGTCCGAAGAATACGTCGGCATCAACAGCGAATATATGACATAGGGAAAGAAATACCACTATCTGAATGCTGGATTCGAAACGAAATAATAAGGATTTGTTATTCGGGATACTAAATACTATAATTGTGTAGAGTTTAGATATCAGTAATGAGAGTTTTACTAATATAAAGGGAGGAAAAATCATGGCACTTATCGATTTTGGTGGAATAAAAGAAGAGGTAGTAATGCGGGACGAGTTCCCCATGAAAAAAGCCCTCGAAGTTCTTAAAAATGAGACTATCGCCATTATAGGCTACGGCGTGCAGGGCCCCGGACAGGCGCTGAACCTGAAAGATAACGGTTTCAACGTAATTATCGGTCAGTCAAAGCAGTTTCCTGAAGACTGGAAACGGGCTGAAGCCGACGGGTGGGAAGCCGGCAAGACCCTGTTCGAGGTTGATGAAGCCGTTAAAAAGGCTACTATTGTAGAAATTCTGGTAGCCGATGCCGCGCATAAGGCTGTCTGGCCTGGAATAAAGGCGAATCTGAATCCCGGTGATGCCGTATATTTCTCGCACGGATTTTCGATTGTATATAAGGACCAGACCGGGATAATACCTCCCGAAGACATCGATGTTATCATGGTGGCTCCGAAAGGTTCTGGAACCTCGCTGCGCCGGAATTTCCTTTCCGGTGAAGGAATCAACTCCAGTTTTGCCGTTCACCAGGACTATACCGGCAGGGCGAAAGACAGGTGCATCGCGCTGGGTATCGGCATCGGGTCCGGCTATCTGTTCCCGACTACCTTCGAAAAAGAGGTGTACAGCGACCTCGTCGGAGAACGCGGTGTACTGATGGGTGCTTTAGCCGGCGTCATGGAAGCCCAGTACGATACCCTCCGTGCCCACGGCCACTCTCCCAGCGAAGCTTTCAACGAAACCGTTGAGGAACTGACCGAAAGTCTCATCAAGCTGGTCGGCGAGAACGGCATGGACTGGATGTATGCCAACTGTTCTGCGACTGCCCAGAGAGGAGCTCTCGACTGGAAGCCGAAGTTCAAGGCAGCGGTGATGCCGGTATTTAAAGACCTTTACGAAAGGGTCGCTTCTGGTGCGGAAACAAAACGCGTGCTGGAAAGTACCGGCGGACCGGACTATAAAAAATTACTTGGTAAAGAACTTTCCGAGATGGGTAATTCCGAGATGTGGCGCGCCGGAAAAGCAACACGCGACCTCAGGCCAAGGGAGGAAGCCAAAGTAATAACGGGTGCAACGAAAGGGGTGGCTGGAAGAAAATCCAATTAACCACTCTAAAGAATTAAGTAGAAAAGAAAGAGTTGCATCCGATATCAGCCATGCTGTGTCGGATGCAACAGGTTATGGAAGGTATATGAGCAAAGTAATCGTCATTAAAATCGGCGGTTCCACGCTCGGGAGTCATGACACGACCCTCGAAGATATCGTGTCCCTTCAGAAACAGGGCAGACCGGTGGTGGTTATCCACGGCGGCGGAAAGCTCATTACCGACTGGCTCGGTAAACAGGGCGTACCGAGCACCTTCATTCGCGGCGA
>CAZOGR010000182.1:0-3471 GCA_964579355.1 uncultured Dehalococcoidales bacterium
AATCGTATCCAGTCGCGGCGCCAGCGGAAACGTTCGAACCGGCTCGGCAATGCCGACCGGACTGATGCATCTTACTTTTTCTGCCATTTTTTAACTCCTGTCAAAAATTGTATTTCTTATCGATTATGACGCTAACGATAGCAAAACAGGATTAGTATGTCAAAAAGAGGTAAATTTAATCCGGTGACATATCAACTTGTGATTGCAATCTTGCCTGAAGTTAACTAATATCAATAGCAGAGATAAATGATGTAAAGAAAGGAAAATCGATTTGACTGAAAAAGAAAAAGTATACCGTTTTCTAAACCCGAAAGGGAATGAGTTACCGGTCCAAACGTATCCTCTGGCTTCCCGGCTGGACACTATTAACGGAAAAACCATCCACATCAGTATTACCGGTGAGCCTGACATTACCATCCCCCTTGAAAAAAAATTACGGGAACGGTACCCTTCGGTGAACTGGACAATGAAGAAATCCTACATGCCAAATCCTGTACCTCTCACCGACGAAGAGATGAAAACCACCGATGCCGTGATACTTGGCGTCTGCTGGTGAAGTGGGGCTGTATGGGGGCAGTTGCCCTATCTGGCCAAGCTTGAGAAAGCCGGCATACCAACGGTATTAATCGACTTCGAAGACCAGCATGAGATGGTAAAACAGGAATCTCTGGCGGCCGGGGTGCCGAATCTCAGGTACCTGCCTGCCTCTCGGGTTCTGCCGGGACCGGAGGATGTCGACCAGTGGATTGAAACCCTGGTCAACGAACTTGTCCGGCCTTTGACTGACAAAGAAAAAACGGCCGGGTTCCATGACCCCAATCGAAACAGGATTCTTTTCGAAGGCACTCTTTTCGAAGCGGAAGAATTCTATCAGCAGACTCAGTTTGTGCCTGAGCCTTTGAATGCTCCAATTTCCGTGTACTCAGACGGTCTGCCGGTTGTACTCCCGACGGAAGAACGGGTTGCCGCCATGCTGCGAGGTACCAGCCACAAACCGGATGAACTGATACGGTATCAATCTGACAGGCGGGCATTCGGTGGTAATTTTAAAAAAGGTGACCTGGTTCGGTTCCAGCCCAGAAACTGGACGGCAACTGTCGAACAGGTGGCTGTCAATGCCGTCATGGCCGGTTGTAAACCCGAATACTTCCCGGCTGTCCTGGCAATCGCTGAATCAGGTGTACCCTCAGCGACTACCGTCTTCAATAACCAGTATGTCTGTATCAGCGGGCCGTTCGCGAAAGAAATCGGGATGAATGCAGGGATCGGTTTGATGGGACCGGGAAATCGCGCCAATTCGGCTATCGGACGTTCTTACCAGTTGATGGCACTTAATCTCGGGGGTGCGATACCGGGAGTGAACAGATTAAGCAGTCTCGGAGCGCCGGTTAACCGGTGCGGACTTGCCTTCGCTGAATGCGCTGATAAGTTGCCACCCGGCTGGAAAGGGCTTAACGAACAATATGATTACAGACCTGACGAAAGTATTGCCTGGGTGATGATTGCCGAAGGTGGTATCACCGGTGCTCAGTTCTCACCTGGTGGTTACCGTGCCCTTCAGAAAAGCGGACATGGAGGAATGGCGAGGAAATTGGGTGTAAAAGGGGTTCCCGGCCCGCATAACTGGCTGGACTGGCTGTTACCGGATGTCTGGAAGGGCGAGCGGGAAGGCCCCCGGACGTGGGTCATGACCCACGAGATGGCTAAACACCTGTGGGATATCGGGTTTAAAACTAAAGAGGATGTTCTCGAATACATCTGGAAGAAGAGCTTCGAACCGCTCAAGGATTTCAGAAACCGTTCCTGGGTAGATTTGTCAACCAATGGCTGGCTTGGGATTGAACCCATTTCCGGGAAACCATGGAAAGAACTGCCTGACGACTACCTGGTACCGGTCGCGGGAGACAGTCCGAACGAAAGCACTATCATCGTCTGCGGTTCGGATGAAGAGATAAGCTACCAGCTACCGGGTAGTTTCAGGGGAATCTGGGCCTCGAACCCGGATTACAGTATCGATGCCTGGAAGTAGATAATCAACGAACGAAGCGGTAGAGATAAAGGAGAAGCAGCTTACTCATTTTGAGACAGCTGCTTCTCTTATTTTGCCTCCTGGCTCAGGGCGGTTTTTGGGTCATACCCTGCATTAACCTGTCTTCTGGCTTCGACAATTTTCGTTCGATAAGTATCCAGTTCTTCCCGTGTCGGCGGCTCAGCGATGGAAAGGTTCTTGCTTACTCTGACATCCCAACCGAGCTCTTCTTTCACCTTCTCGATTGTCACGCCGCAGTCAGCATAGTAACTCGAAAGCGTCATTTCCCTCTCTTCGAAGGTGAATATACCGAGTTGTGTTATGACCGCTGACGGGCCGTTATCCGGCGGTAATCCGGCTTCTGCCCGCTGCTTCGGTCTGCCGTCGAGGTAGCCCGGACAGGTGATGAAATCGACCTTTTCCGGAAACCGCTGCTTCGTCTGTTTGAGAATCACCATGGTACGCCCGCAGAAACTCATCAGGTCGTTGGCGCCACCGCTTCCCATCCATCGGTGCACCGGTTTGTGGTAATTACCGACGACGTGATCGTTGACATTACCGTACCGGTCAACCTGGCCGCCTCCCATCATACCGAGCGAAATGTGACCGGCTTGTGCCAGGCAATTGACATAGGTCAGACCGGTCAGTTGCTCGGCCAGCAGTTGCGATTCCATCGTGTCGGTCGTCCATGGCAGGTCGAAAAGGCTGGACCTGATGATGCCGTTTTCCAGAAAAATAGTACAATCCGGGGCGTGAAGGTTCTTCGCCAGCACGACGGCTTCTATCGGGAAACCGACTCCTGTGTAAATGACATCCGTGTTTTTTATCAGGCGGGCGGCCGATATAATCATCTGGTCGAGTTCGTTGTAGTCTTTGTCGTATTCAGGTTTATTCATTTCGTATCTCCGTTCGGACGCTTTTTTTGTAGCTACATGCCGGTGACAATCGGTTCGCTGAACAGCGGGTTTTGTATTCTGAGGTTTTCAAGTATATCATTACCGAATTCGTTCTTCAGGTTGCTAAGATACTCGTTCCAGTCTTTGACCCCATTGACCGTACGGGCCAAGTATTCTTCCCATGCTTTCTCGTCTCCCATTCCCCCAAAGCCGAATGAACCGGGATTATAACAACCGGCCAGGTGCGAAGGGTAGGCGCCGAAGGGCTGCTCGACGACGGCACTGACCCGGAAGCCGGGGATAATCGTCCGGTTCGGGTCGCGCCGGATGATATTACCGTCGACAACTTCTTCGGTGGTGATAATTACCTTTCTGCTGGCGTTGATTCCTTCGAAATCGACGCCCATCGACCCCCATCTCTGGGCATTCCCTTCTGCATCGCACCTTTGAACGTGAATAATACCGACATCCGGTACCACTGCTTTAACGACCCCGATTGTGCCACCTTCGAACGGACAGTCAATTGTCTGGATATAGTCATTGTAT
>CAZOGR010000183.1:0-3464 GCA_964579355.1 uncultured Dehalococcoidales bacterium
ACCAGTTTCCACTTTCCTTCCTGTTCAAGGGCTGCCTGTTTTTCCTTGAAGCCGCTTTCCAGGTAGACATCCGGCCGGAGGGAGAAGACAATGAAACCGCCGGGTTTAGTTACCCGGACGAGTTCGTCGAATGAACTCGCCGGGGCATGACCGACCGTGAGAACGCCGCAACTGACGACGGCGTCGAACGAGTTCGTTTCGAAGTCAAGCTGTTCCCCCATTACCATCTGGTGGAATTCCGAATAAGCGTTTTTCTTTCTGGCTTCCTCCAGCATACCTTTCGAGAGGTCCATGGCAACGAGGTTTTTATAACCCTGCTGATAAAGCAACTGTCCGACAATACCGGTACCGGCACCTGCGTCCAGAATCCTGGCTTCCAGGTTTTTCACGTATTTTGTGAAGTACTCAACGGCTTTTTTCGGTCCATGCCACACGAATCCATCGTTAAGATCGGTATCGTAGTCTTTCGCCCAGACGTCATAGCGTTCCTCAAGTTCCTTATTACTCTTCGAGGAATAAATCCATTGTACTCTTTTCTCTCTGTCTTCCATTTTCGTTCTCCTTCATGATTTTTCGGCTTTATTGTTTATCCGCCGATACGGCATTCTATACCGTAGTTTTCGAATATCTTCCGGCAGAAATCTATTTCCTGTTCGGAAGGGGTTCTCAATGTGCTTCCCGGGTATTCTCTGCCGAGTGTACCGTACTTGGCTATTCCCAGCTTATGATACGGTAATAACTCCACCGGTTTTTTCTCTCCGAACGAACTGATAAATTCTGCAGTTGCCTCTATATTTCTCCGGTCGCTGTTGACCGTTTCGATGAGGGGAATCCTGAACAGGATGTCCTTCTCTTTTGATGCTGCGAAAATTGCGTTTTCTTTTATTTGTTCGTTCGGAACCCCGGTATACTGCCGGTGTGATGCCGAATCCATTATCTTCAGGTCGAACAGCACCATATCGGCATACATCAATACTTTTTCGAAATCGTTCCGGGTAGCATAACCGGTTGTATCGAGACAGGTGTGAATTCCTTTTTCTTTGCATTTTCTCAATAGTGTGACAACAAAATCAGGCTGCCTGAGAGGTTCTCCCCCTGACACGGTGACACCCCCGGCGCTTCCAGAAAAAAATCGCATATCCTTGTACACTTCATCGAATACATCCTGTACGGAAACGTTTCGACCGTAAACGGTCAGAGCGTCATACGGACAGACTTCGACGCAGGTTCCACAGGCGTTACATTCATCCCTGTTTATCTTCACTTCGTTTTTCGTTACCGTTATTGCCTGGCGCGGACAGGCTGAAGAGCATTCACCGCACAGGTCGCATAACGCCTTAAGATACCCGATTTCTGGTTCCGGATTCATCGACTCCGCATTCGAGCACCACCGGCACCTGAGCGGGCAACCTTTCATGAAAACGGTCGTGCGGATTCCCGGCCCGTCGTGGACGGAAAACTTCTGAATATTGAAAATGGTTCCTGTAAGGTCCCTGTCATCCATGCGTACGATACACTGCTTATAGTGACTGTTCCGTTCTTTCGATGATTTCATCCTGTACCTCGGGTGACAGAAGAACGAAGTAGGCGCTGTATCCGGCGACACGGACAATCAAATCCTTGTAATCCTCCGGTTTTTCTTTGGCTTTTTTCAGCGTTTCGGCGTCGAGCAGGTTATACTGTATATGGAGTCCGCCACTTCGTAAAAAAGTTTCTGTAAAGTCGGCGAGTTTACCGGCAAAGCGACTGTCCCTGAACATCGAGAGTGGAAATTTCTGATTCAGCACGGCTGTCTTTGCGTCTGAAAAATCCGCTTTCAGGGCTGAGTTGCACACCGCTGTCGGTCCGTTCCTGTCGGCACCCTGGGTCGGAGAAAGTGAAGCGTCCGCCAGGGGAGTACCGGATTTCCTTCCGTTCGCCATGGCGCCGACACCCTTTCCTCCGTAGTAATGCCAGGTCAGACCCTGCCGGATTACCGTATACTTCGAACCGAAGGGAGTGACATAGTCCTCGAGGAATGCAGGCACCAGTTTCCCGATATCCCTGACCATGTAATCCGCTTCGTCGATATCATTTCCGTATTTCGGAGCATCGAGGCACATCTTTCGAACGCGATTTCCGGTCTTTCCCTCGAAGTTCGTATCGAGGGCTTCGAGGAGTTCCGTCATCGTCAGTTTCTTTTCATCGTAGACAAGTACTTTTATCGCCGTCAGGGCATCTGCCGCCGATACGTGCCCCCGGTCGATAACATCCCATACCGGATGGTCGGCCGGATTTTTCATCTGTCCGCCCATCATGATATCGTGTCCGTTTTCAAGACAACCGGTAGCGAATGTCGAGTGGAGAGGTACCCGCCAGGTGGACAGTTCGGCTGCGTGTGCCAGGTGATTCCTGTGGACGAATCGTCTGACGACATAGGCTGTCTGTTTCGCGAAAGCCTCGAACAGGTCTTCGAACGTTCGGAACTCCCGCGGGTCACCGGTTTCAAGACCAATCTTCTTCCCGGTCATTGGAGCGATGCCGTTGTGGAGTGTAACATCGAGAATCAGGGGAATATTGATATAGGAAATGGCTTTACAGTGATACCCCTGATTTTTCGGTTGAGCATACGAGCAACCAAGATAGGCATGATCACGGGCATCCTCTACGGGAACACCCCTTTTTACGAAATAGCCGGTCGTGGTATCGCCGTTAATGAACTGGGGATGCCCGGCACCGGTTATCCTGTTTGTCTCTATTGCTTTCATCATCGCCCAGCGGGGTATCCCGTCGTGCCAGGTAAAGGTGAAATGAGGTTCGGCATACTTCAGCAGACCGGCCATGTGAAGAAAGAGACAGGTCAGCTCGTTACAGGCGTCGCTGCCGTCCCGCTTCATTCCTGCCAGTGTTATATTGGCAATCTTGTTGGTTTGAACCGCTTCCCTCATCTTGACCTGGGCGCATTGCTCACGCCTGCCGATGAGAGAAATAAGTCCCCCGACACAGTCGGCCGCTTCCTCAACCGTTATCCTCCCGTTTTCGATATCTTCCCTGAAGAAAGGATACAGGCACTGATCAAGCCGGCCGACGTAATCACCGATTCTGCCGTTCTCGAGTACCTTCGCCAGTTCGACAAAGGAAACCGTCTGTACGGCTTCCCGAAAACTCACCGGCGGATTTTCAGGCACGTTTTCGCAGACACGGGCTATCGAAACAAGCTCTCTCTGCCGTTCCGGATTCTGCTCGGCATCAGCCTGTCTCCGGGCTTCCCGGGCATAATTACCGGCAAATGTTATCAAACCCCGTGAAACAAGAACCACCGATTGCCAGAACCAGATTTGTTCCGGGTCTATAACACCGGATGCTCCGGCTGAAGCAAGCTTTTGTTCGGCATCGGCAATTATCCCTTTAAGGCCTTTCCGGAAAACTTCGTCGTAAAAGGTTATTCCATATCCGGGCGGAGCATAATGATAGGGAGCCTGTCC
>CAZOGR010000184.1:0-3463 GCA_964579355.1 uncultured Dehalococcoidales bacterium
ATTCTGACCACCGGTTCCCGTATTCCGCAGTATACTCACACCCAGTATAAAACGTTGCCATCGCTGAAAAAAGAAGCGCCGGAGCCGATTGCAGAAGTGAATCCGGCTACAGCCGGGAAATACGGAATATCCGATGGCGACATGATGTCTGTAGAAACGACCAAGGGAAAGATAGTTATGAAAGCTCATCTGATGGATGAGATGGCACCGGATGTTGTCAGTATACCGCACGGATGGTCGGAAGCTAATGCCAACCTGCTTACTTCGGCTGATGTCCGTGACCCGATAACCGGCTACACCGAGATGAAAGCGCTGTTGTGTAAAATCGCCAAGGCATAAACTGTAACGTAACAATCCAACAAAAAACCGGGCTGAACAGCCCGGTTTTTTTGTTTCGATTCTTTCGAACATTAACGTTAACCGGCCTTATATGGTATCATTGAATCAACGTACCTCAACCGATACAACATCGATTGATTCCGGCTTGGCATTAATGCAGACGATACGAAATATCAGTGTAGAAGAATACTGTGGCAGGGCAAAGGAATTTCACGGAGGCCACCTTGCCCCGGGGATGGTTATCGCCGGTTTTATGGTGGACCTTGCCTGCCGTAACCTTCCCGAAGACAGCCTGTTCGAGGTGATATGTGAGACTGCTTCCTGCATCCCGGACGCCGTCCAGATTCTCACCCCCTGCACCATCGGCAATCAGTGGATGAAAATAATCGATACCGGCCGCTATGCCATGATTTTTTACGACAAGTATACCGGAGAAGGGGTAAGGGTCAGCCTCGATATCGAAAAACTGCCGAACTATCCGGCAGTCAATGAATGGCACCTCAAGCTGAAACCGAAACATGAACAGGATAAAGAAGCCCTCATGAAGGCAATCCTTGAAGCCGGAACCGATATTCTCGCCCTGCGAAAAATCAAAGTATCGTCCGAGTTCCTCGGTAAATCGTCAAAAACCGTCGGCATCTGCCCGGTTTGCGGTGAAACCTTCCGCTCGAACGAAGGCGATATCTGCCCGGCATGCCGGGATGGAATCCTCCCGGTTACCTTCACCGACTGAGCATCAACAAGTAAATCCAACTAAACACGCTCCTGTACGGTTACCGGAGCGTGTTTGTATACTCTCGCAGAGTGCTACGTCACCCTCCAGGCATGAGTATACGCGTTCATGCTCTCGCCCCGCACGAAACCGAGCAGGGTAATACCCGTTTTCCCGGCGATTTCCAACCCGAGGTTGGTCGGGCTGTTTCGTGAAATCAATACCGGAACTCTCCGCCGGGCAATCTTCATCATGATATCGGAAGACACCCTGCCGCTCGTTATCATGAACCGGTTCCCGACATCGATTCCCTCCAGCAGGCACCTGCCGAAGACCTTGTCGATGGCGTTATGCCGCCCGATGTCCTCGCTGAACAGCAGCATTTCTTCGGAATTGCATAAAGCCGCGCTGTGCACCCCGCCCGTTTTGATAAAATCCCTCGAATACTTTTCGAAATATTCCATCAGGCGGTAAACATTTTCGGCGGGTACCGTGACCTGGGAATCGCACCGGATATCATGAATATCGATTAACCGGTTGCTCCGGCCGTTACTCGATGTCACCATCATTCCCGCCGGAATCTCGGCTTCGTTCGCGGTGATAATATCGATGATGTCTTCGTTAACGATAATGTCGCTGATATCGTCCTTTGTTCGGATGATACCCTGCGACTGTACCAGTCCGGCAGCCAGGTACTCCAGCTCTTTCGGAGAACAGGAAAGAACCGCCAGCTCCGCGCCGTTCACCCGTATCGTCAATGAATACTCGATAACGATGTCTTTTTCGACCCGCTCACGCATATCCTTTTCGAAAACGTCTATTGGATACTTTCCGGTGGTATCGGTCATTCTTTTCTCCTGAGTATAAATCCGTTGTTATCCATATGATGTCCCGGGCAGTATCTGTACGGTAACGTGATTCCCCTTTTTCAGTCCGCCGATTCCTTCCGGCTTGTAAACCAGGCAGTTAGCCGCCCCTAACGATTGCATCCGGTTTTGTCCGTCAAGCGGCATTACCGAACAGGTACCGTTTTCATCTACATCAAGCCTTCCGTCCCTGAACTCCGTCCTGCCGGGGTCCTTCACCATAATATCTTTACCCAATATCGCGGTGACCGTCCTTAACGGAGGACCCGGCAGTTTTATCATACCGTAAATCGACGGCAAGGCAAACTCCAGAAACGCTAAAACATTACTGTCCGGCCCGCCTGAAAAACAAAATACCGGTTTTCCCAGCAGTATCCCGAAAGCGGTCGCTTTTCCGGGGCTCATTCGCACGTGGCGGAACTTCATAGACCATCCCAATGAATCGAGTGCCCCGACCGTTACATCCCGCTCGCTGCCCATTACACCGCCGCTGGTGACGATTGCATCCGCGTGCCGCACCATTTCTGTCAGTGTATCTTTCATGACCGCTTCGTCATCCGGCAGCAGAGCCGATTCATAGGTCAAACCGAGCCACTCCATCCAGGCAGTGTTATACGCCAGGTTCGAGGCGTAGAGCTGCCCGGCCTTCAAGGGTTTTCCCGGTTCAGCCAGTTCGTCGCCGATGCCAATTAGCCCGAAACGAGGCTTCCTGTACACCTTGAGTGTTTCGATACCTCCGGTCACGGCCCGGGCAATAATAAGCGGGGTTATCAGCATTCCCGATTCAACTACCACCCCGCCTTCTTTGATGCTGTTACCGGCCGGCGCAATATCCTGCCCCACTTTCACATCTCCGGACACCAGGACGTATCCATCACCTTCATCACACATTTCACAGGCAACAACCGCGTCCGCTTCCTCGGGAACCGGAGCTCCGGTGAATACCTTAACCGCCTGCCCGGCGAGTATCTCTCCTTGATATATTCCCCCGGCAGCTATTGAACCGGCGATTCTCAATTTACTGCCGGGAATATCCGCTGTCCGGACGGCAAACCCGTCCTTCAGCGACGTCCTGACCGACGGGCTGGTAATCCGGGAAATCGCTGTCCCGGCACTGACGAAGCCGGCGCACTTCCCGACCGGCCGCTCCTCGGTACCAACGGGAGCGACCGTTTCCCGTACCATCCTTAAAGCTTCGTTAAAGCTCGTAAAATATTCTCCGTTATATGTATCTCTCATTTTCATCACATCACATAGATAGTATACTCAAAATCCGCCTTCGTTTGCACGGACGGCAATCGTTCAGGGCTTGCCAGTCAACATAAAAAAGATTTACACTGGAACATCGTTGTTTTCAGGGTGAAAAATGAAAGCCAGAACCTTAGAGATAATCGTCCCTCTCAGCTTAATAGTGTTTTTCACCGTCCTGACCTTCATCAGAATTAGTAACATCTTCGGCATCAGTATCGCCAACACCGACCAGTTCAATGCCCAGTATGTTATCGGAATCTCCGGCCTCGGCGCCCTGGCGGCAATCTTTGCTATC
>CAZOGR010000185.1:0-3460 GCA_964579355.1 uncultured Dehalococcoidales bacterium
GCATTCTATTGAAAAGAATACGGCTGACGGACAAACCGACGACCATGACGGCTGCAAGTATCCCGATATCACGCCCGATATCACCGAGAGAACCGCCTTCGGCAATTATCGTTCGAAAGGCGTCATTCGCGTAGGTTACAAGTGAAAACCGGCTTATGGTATAGAGTACGGAATCTTTCGCAACTTCGAAGAACGTTCCGCCAATCATGACCATCGCCATGGTAAAGAATACTGCAATCCAGGTAGCGGCGTCTCCCGACCGGGCGACGGTGGCTATCAGCATGCCGATACCGGTGGCAGCACCGGCAAAGACGAGAGCAATCAGGAGGCATTGCAGAAAGGAGAGCGGGGTGAACATCTGGAAGACCGCGTAAGCCAGCAGCAGCAAGACCAGGGTTTGAACAAATCCGCGGGTTATACCGGAAAGAAATTTCCCGGCGTACATTTCTCCAACGGTCAGGCGGGTTGTCAGAAGCCGTTCGAAGGTACCCCGTTTCTTTTCTTCGATTATCATCCGGGCACTGAGAGAAATCGAAAAGAGGACGAACATGTTGATAACACCGGGAAGGTACTGATTTATCGGGTCCGGGCTTGACCCGACCGTTTTCTGGCTGATGCTGATTACCGGACGGGCGTCTTCCTCGTCAAGGTATTTTTTTACCACCGTCTCGATGGCGGCTTTCCCCAGTCCCGAATCCTCAAGCATGCCTGATACCTGGCTGTAAGCCTGTAATTCCAGATTTATTTTACTGGTAATTCCCCCGATGATACTGGCGATAATCTGACTTTCCTGGCCGCCGTTTCCGCGCTGCCGGAAGGTGAGTTCGGCAGGTTCTCCCGCTTGTAGTTTTTCTGAAAAACCTTCCGGGATATAGAGAACCATCAGGATGTCAGAGCGGCCAAGCCTGTTTTCGGCATCGTCTTCGGTATAGTAACGGATATCGATACCTTCAACGGCATCGAGTTCTTCCAGCAACCGTTCGGTATAAACACCGCCTTCATCCTGATTAACGATGCTGGCGGTAGCGTTGAATGACATATTACCGCTGAATCCGAAGTACATCAGACCGAAAACGGTAATGGGCAGCAGCAGGCTGAAGGCAAGGTCAGTCTTATCGATGAGAAACAGCCTTAATTCATTGAGGGTCAGTAATAAAGCTCTTTTCATGGGTATCAGTCGCGCAGGCTCCGTCCTGTTAAATTCAGGAAGACATCCTCGAGGGTTACTGTGCCGGGGTCTCCCGTCTGGCTCTTGAGGTTATAGGGTGTATCCATGGCGATTATTTTTCCGCCATCCATGATTGCAACCCGATCGCATAACCTGTCGGCTTCGTCCATGTAGTGAGTGGTATAGAGAATCGTCATGCCGTTTTTCTGCAAGGCTTCGATGTTCTCGTAAAGATTGTTTCGTGACTGGGGGTCGACGCCGACGGTCGGCTCATCCATAAAAAGCATCCGGGGGTGGCCCATCAGGGAAACAGCCAGGTTGACTCTTCGTTTCATGCCGCCGGAATACTTGCTGATTTTCCCTTTCGCCCGTTCCTCGAGTCCCATCAGGGTCAGCTTTTCCATCGCCTGTTCTTTCGCCTCTTTAGCGTTAAGCCCGGCCATCCTGCCGAAGAATACCATATTATCGAGGGCGGAAAGGTCTTCGTAGAGCGCCAGTTCCTGGGGGCAGACACCGATGATGCTTCTTACCTGGTCCGAGTTTTTCCTGACGGAGAATCCGCCGATGCTGATTTCCCCTTTGTCCGGTTCGAGAACGGTCGAGAGCATCCGTATCGTGGTGGTCTTTCCGGCACCGTTCGGCCCGAGCAGGCCGAATATCTCGCCTTTCGCTATCGAAAACGATACATCGTCGACTGCTTTGAACTCCCCGAAATGTTTACTCAGGTTGTTTACCACCAGAAATTCTTCGGACATGATACCACTCCCTGACTTACCGGATAATCAATAGTTCAATGATATGGCGATATAAGAACGGTGTCAATAGGATTTTTTACTGAACCGGCAACCGCAGTAGTCCTGTCGATAGATAGCATGTTCCCGGGAAAGGATATTGGCTCTTTCGAAACCGGCTTTCTTTTTAAAGTCCCTGACCAGAAAAAGTCCGCCGCCGATTTCCGTTCCGAGGGTATTGATAACCGGGGCCGGTTTATGAGGGCTGATGGTCAGGGTGGTGGAAAAAACATCGCAGCCGGATTCAGGGAGATACGAAAAAGTTCTCTTCAGCCTGAAATGGAAACAGATATTGCACCTTTTCCCGCCTTCAGGTTCGTTTTCGAATCCGTTGACGGCTTCATGCCAGGCGGCGGTATCGAACGGGCCTTCTACCAGTTTAAAACCAAGTTCGTCAGCCACTTTCTGAGTGGCTTCGAGCCGTTTCCGGTACTCGCTTTCCGGGTATATGTTCGGGTTGTAGAAATACCCCGTTACTTCATGTCCTTCGGACAGCAGCCGTTCGGCAGCTCCGGCGGCGCAGACACCGCAGCAGATATGGAGCAGCACCTTCATTGCCACAACTCCATTGCCCTGATGACATCGTGAAACGTTTCGAACGGCGTGCATTTCAATCCTGATTCCCGGCAGTACCCGGTCAGAGAGCCGGTAGTAAAAACATGGCGGCATTTCCTGGCCGGATAAATATCCGAGCGTCCGTCACCAAGGTAGATAACTTCATAACCCTGTGAAATGAAGGAATCGGTAAAGGTTTCCTTGACGTCTTTATCGAGGAAACTTCCGTCCGGTCCTTTATGGCGTACCACTAATCCGTCCGGCTGAAACCCGGTTATCGAGGCATGGACTTCCATATCATTGAACCCCTCTTTACCGAGAATGTGGCGGATATAGAAATCGAGGCCGTTACTGACGAAGACAATCCGGTATTGCCTATTCCGGCAATAGGTAACAAAATCAGCAAAACCGTTCCTTACGGTTACTTTTTCATCGACTATTTTCAGTAGAGCAGGTTTATCAGCTTTTACCCTGGTAAAGACAGCGGTATTAAATTCGCCCACCGTCATTTTACCATCCTGGTATTCGGCGAACAGACTTTCCCACTGACCGGGAATATACGCCTCCAGTATAGCGAAACTGGCGTCCTCGATGGTCACAGTGCCGTCGAAATCACACTGGATGAGCAATTTCTCCGAGTTATTCAAGTGCTACTCCTTCCATCGTTACGCATCCAGTCCCCATGACTTAAAGACGTTTTTATATATGTCCGGCTGGGGAAAATCGGGGTAGATAGCCGGCTTGATATTCTCGTGGGAAAAGTGTCCTTCCTGGCCTTTTCTGAAATCCTCCATGAAGGTCGTAAACCGGCTTATCGGTATCGAGAACATCATCTCGTCTTCCGTCCCGAGCGCTCTTTCGTACTCGCCGGGATCGGGCAGAACGATGAAATACTTCCCGTACAGCATCGGTTTCACGACCGCATTATAGCACGACCATGAGAATA
>CAZOGR010000186.1:0-3455 GCA_964579355.1 uncultured Dehalococcoidales bacterium
AGAGATGAAAAAAGGTACTGGAATAATCGGTCTGATGAAGCCGGTTATTTCGGTGCCTTTTTTGTTTTCCACGGGAATCTGTTTCAATGCCGGAAAAATATACAAAAGGAGGTGCTGACAGCTGAAAAAACCCTGCATTTCCAAAACCCGACAAACACAACATGATACTCCTGCAACATAATAAAGGAGGAGGTTGTTATTCATGAAAAAAACCGTATTTCTGTTGATAAGCTGTTTGATGGCGTTTTCTCTGATACTCGCATCATGCGAAACCGAAGAAGAAAAATCGCCACAGGAAACGACGACAACCGATGAAGTGAAGATAACCGAAAAGACTACTACAACGACAACGACTGAAAAGAAAGAAGAAACGGTGGTAACCTCGCCGGAAACCCCGCAATACGGCGGCACGTATGTAGCAGCGATAATCACTGATACCGGGAACTGGGACCCCGGCACCGGGTTCGACCTGCTCGGTTTCCAGATTTCTCTGACGAATGAACCGCTGATGTGCGGTGACTGGGCGAAAGGCCCGGCAGGTACCGGTGAAACCGACTGGATGTTCGGAGCAATCGGTTACGCAGACATGTGTACCGGGCAACTTGCCGAAAGCTATGAGATTCCGGATAACGAAACATTGATTTTTCACATACGGCCGGGTTGTCATTACTGGGATAAAGCACCGGCAAACGGCCGTGAATTTACGGCTGAGGATGCCGCCTGGAATATCGCAACCCAATGGGCGCTTCCCACCGGGAATTTCCAGGGATTCTTCCCTCCTGAGAACCGGTTGATATCGGTCGAGGCGACAGATAAATATACTGTCGTGTTAAAGGTTCCTCTCAATACCCAGGGCATTCATTTCTGGGAAAACGGCCAGCGCTGTTACATGATGCTGCCGGAATTGTATCCGAATCAAAAAGAATGGACCAATGCCCTTGGTACCGGTGCTTTCATGATAGAAGACTATATCTCGAACAGTATCATGACACTGAAGAGAAACCCAAATTACTGGCAAACCGACCCGTGCGGTCCGGGACAGGGCAACCAACTACCTTACCTCGACGGATTGAAATTTATCGTCATGCCTGATTTGTCAGCCAGGCTGTCTGCATTCCGAACAGGAAAGGTAGATACGATGCAGGTGACCTGGGAACAATGGGAAGAGCTGCAGAGAACAATGAGATATGAGTTCGAATACCAGCCGACTTATGGATTCCACGCTCATCCGATGGGCAGACAGGATAAAGACCTGCCGTTCAATGATATCCGGGTAAGGCAGGCGATGAACCTGGCTGTCGATAAAGAAGCGATACTCAACGACTACTACAAGGGACACGGTTCGCTGATGGGCTGGCCGTATTATGACACCCCTGCCTATGACGGACTCTTCATCCCGCTCGAAGAATTACCTCCTTACGTACAGGAACTGATTAAAGGCGGAAACCCGGATAAAGCCAAAGAACTCCTCGCCGAAGCCGGATATCCGGACGGTTTCAAGACGATGATATACTCTGCTTCTTCGGATGCAACGGACCTTCTTTCAATCGTCAGAGAGGATCTGCTTAAAGTCGGTATCGACATGGAGATTAAGCAGGTAGAAGGAAGTATCGCCCGCGGTATGGAAATGGGACGGACGTTTGAAGAAATGTGGTATAAAGGCACCAAGCAGTACTTCCTGCCGCACTATATGTTTGAAGTACGTCCGGAATCCACCGACTGCGCTTCTTTCTTTGGCAGCCCTGAGACCGACGCAGTTCTCAATCTTATCAATGAAACCCTGGCAGTGAATGATACGGCATGGAGAGAAGCTCTCAGAAACATCACGCCTTTCATGCTGGAGCAATCCATCGCTATATGGATGCCTGTGGTCAACAAGTATAACGTCTGGCAACCCTGGCTGAAGAATTACTATGGAGCCACCACGCTAGGGGCTTTCCTTCCCTCTCATCATACGTACTACAACTGGATTGATGTCGATCTCAAGAGAAGTATGGGCTACTAGATAATAACCGCTATACAGCAATTGAGAAGGGGCTGGATGGGTATTCCAGCCCCTTCTTTACGCTCCGAAGAGATGTATATCAGACTTTCCGGTATTTTTCGAAGAAATACCCGGCTAATCCGATGTGTTCCTTATTGTGTTCGTCGAATCTCCCGGAATCGAGCAGTTTTTTCAGTTCGACCGGTTGAGAGTCGTCGATATCATAACCGTCCCCTTCCCAGTTATCTCCTTCGAAGGCATTAGCGAAATAGGGAGACGAGAGGACATCGAAAATACTTCCCCATGCAAGTATCTGGACGGTTGGATTTGTCGAATCGAAGGAATTGTTAAATTCTACCTGAATGATGTCGAGGTCATGTTTCGAAGCAATTCCGGCAATCATTACTTTATCCATCATGCCGATAACATGGTCAATTTGCTGCTGGTGTTCGTAGTCGTATTTCAGCAGGTAAGATTCCGCGACTCCCGGATTCGCACTACCGTCTGCTTGGGTATCGCAGTTCATAATGACAGGAATCGAGACAAATCTGAAGTAGCCGATGGCGTCTAACGGGTCTATGAAAAACCCGGTAATTTCCAGGAGGGTAAACCGGCCTTTTTTATCACGGCTGCCATCAATGATATGCACGCAGAAAGCTCCCGGAGATAAAAGGTTTTCGTTGAAGTTATTGCCGCTTTCTTCTCTCCGGACAAGTTCTTCCCACTTTTCTTTCATCTCGATGTATCGGTTCACCATGCCATCCTTCCCTATATCGAGATACCCCGGCAGCAAAGAAAAGTCACTTACTATCTTTTACTATAGAAATGACTAAAATTTCAACTATTTTCCGAAGAACAGATTAGCGTTCCTGAAAGAGTTCATGAGGAACTGTTTTCGGCACTATTGTTTTTATCGAGGCGGATTGGGTGGTGATAGTGACCGGCGTACTGGTGAAGGGTTCTCCATCGATATGCACCGGTAGAGGTGTTTCCGAATCGATGACTATTTCGTGGCACTGGTAATACTTTACCTTCGGGTCCTGAAGATGCCGATGGGACAGAATCTTGAAAGCGCGCTGGACAAAGGTAAAAAAACCGCCCCCCTCGAAGACACAGACATCTAGCTTCGCGTCATCGACACAAGCTTTGGCGCCAATCCGCATCACCCCGCCGTAGAGCTGAATGTTGCTGATGACGATAAAGTGTGATTTCGCCCGTACCGGATTACCGTCCAGTGTTAAAGAAACATCGGAACCGGGATAGCGATGACTCAGTTCAACCGCCGGAATGATAAAAGCCCACGAACCTAAAGCTCTTTTTCCTTTCATGGAAACGCTTTCGACAATCGCAGCATCCAGTCCGATACCAGCCCACATCAGGAAATGTCTTCCGGCAATATTGCCGGTATCGACAGTTACCGTGTCTCCTTCAACGAGTACCTTCGCCGCGTTGAGTATGACCTTCCGGTAAT
>CAZOGR010000187.1:0-3339 GCA_964579355.1 uncultured Dehalococcoidales bacterium
GCCGGCGCCATCAGGCTGAATATCTCCAGGTTGAAGAAATCTTCCGGAGTATTGAAATCGCCGCCCGGAACATCTTCTCCCGGTTTTTCTGCACCCTCAACTCCGAACCCTATATTGAACAATTATTCAATTTTCTATGAATATATTATTGACAATCTATTCAATCGGAGGTATGGTAAAAAACAGAAAGATATGGAAAAAAGAGAAGAAATACTGAAAGCGGCCCGCACGGTTTTTGCCAGGGATGGATTTAACGGTGCCACTATCAATGAGATAGCAAAAGAAGCCAATTTGAAATCTCCTTCACTGCTCTACTGGTATTTTCGAAATAAGCAGGAACTGTTTCAGGCTATACTCCAGGAAATATCTCCCGTCCTGAGTCAGCTTCCGGTTTTTTGGAAACGTATCGATGATCCGCCGGAAGAAATGCTCCCCCTTATCAGCAGCACAATCCTGAGAACGCTCGATAATCCTGAAAATGCCGAATTTTTCAGCATCATTTTTTCTGAATTTCCGAGAAATTCTGATATAGCGAACAGTCTCGGAGATAAAGTCGTCCTCGGTCTGAATTTCATGGTCTCGTATCTTGACCGGCAGGTGGAACTTGGCAGGATGAGGGCTCACAATACTCAGAGCAGCGCGCGGTCTTTTCTGGGTTCATTCATCACCTATCTGATGACCCGCGCGTTTTTTCTCCCGGTTCGTGCCGGGCTTCCGGAAAAAGAAACCTATGCTCATGATATTGTCGAGGTATTTCTAAAAGGGTTGCAGAATAAATAAATCCGCATAACGAGGAGTGACCCATTGAAAAAAATCGCCGGGTTTGTCTATGACCATTCGAAGATTATCATTATCTTCGTCATTCTCCTCAATATTATTTCACTCGTTTCTTTTATCAGATTCGACCTGGATACGGATTTCCTGGCCTCGTTCAACGAAGGAAATCCGAAGGTGGATGAATTCAACGAACTTAATGATACGTATGCAACCGGAGAGTCTGTCTCGATACTTATCGAAGAAGAAAACCCGATACTGGACAAAGATAATCTGCTGCAGATATACCGTCTCCGGCAGCAACTATCGGAAATAGACGGTATCGCCACCATTCAAAGTCTGCTGCCCGGGCAGATAACAACTCAAGCCGGCATCAGTCCTGTCAATGAAACGTTTATCGATGAGCAGTATCAAACGCTCCGGTACTTTATCGAAGAAAAGTACTTTATGACCGATCAGTTTCTTTCCGGAGACGGACTGACATCCATTATGATTGTCAGTCTGGAGACCGATGCAGATACCGGCAAAGTACTGGATTCTATTAAGGAACTGAAAGACAGGGAAGTGATGAATCTGTCTCTCGCCGGCGATAGTGTCATTGAAGACACCCTCTTCGACTACATCGTACGAATCATTTTTATCCTGCCGCCGTGTGCTGTCGTTCTCATCGTCACCGTTTTCTACCTTGTATTGCGAAATCGGAGACTGACCGTCATGGCAATGATTCCTGCCGGTCTCGCCGCGCTGTGGACGTTCGGCACGATTTTCTGGTCCGGGCAGAACCTTGACCTGGTCACCGCTCTCACCCCGATATTCATTATCGTTATCGGCTCGGCCTACGGACTGCATTTCGTCAGCCATTACCAGGACTACGCAGGGCAGTATACCGATAAACGTGAACTGCTCATCGCCACCATGGATATGGTTGGCATGCCAATTTTACTGGCAACCCTGACCACCATGGCCGGTTTTATTTCTCTGGTCTGGACCGAAGTAGTCCCGATGCGGCAAATGGGTATTTTCATCACCCTGGGAATCGCTTACGCCGGTTTCATGGCCCTTTTCTTCGTCCCGGCGCTGTTATCCAGAATCACAATACCCAATATGCACGTCCACCAAAGCGATACCTTTGTTACCAGGCTAATTCTGAACATATCCCGGCGAAAAGGGCTTGTTTTCGCAGTTTTCGCGGTCATTATCGTTGTGTCGGCTTTCTTTATACCGAAGCTTCAGGTCGTTTCGAACCAGTTGATGTTCTTCAAAGAAGACTCTGAGATACGGCAGACATTCATGAAGGTAGAGGAAAATTTCGGCTCGGCAATTCCCCTTATCGGAGAAATAAAGGGCCCGGGCGGACAGGCAGTGCTTCTCGACCACGATTTTGCGGTTAAGGTGTTGGAGACGGAGAGAAACCTGGAACAGGAAGCGGGAATCAAAAAAGTTATCAGTGTTTTCGACATTATCACGGGATTCAACGAAATGGCAACCGGCCGGAACACCTACCCGGACAATCCGCTGTTTCTCCAGGGTATCACTTCGCAATTAAGCACCGATGAGATGAAAAGCTGGGTATCCGATGACGGCTTCAGAATGATGATACGGACCGAAGAGTTGACTTCAGACGAACTCGCCGCAATAGATAATTTCGTAGCGGAAAACAGGGAAGTACTCCGTACCATCACCGGTATGCCGGTGCTGTTCGATGAAATGAATACCCTGGTGGTTCAAAGCCAGGTACAAAGTCTCGGACTGGCGCTGGTGCTTATCTTCATCATGTTATGGGTTGCCTTGCGAAAAATTACGGCTGCACTGGCAGGCTTGCTGCCGATAATTATCACTATCTGCGCAATTCTGGGGATGCTGGTGATAACTGATTTTCAGCTTAATATTCTGACGGCAAATCTTTCCGCGATTACGATAGGAATCGGAGTTGATTACTCGATACACGTCATATCCGGTATTCACTACTACCGAAAGCAGGGCGCAGGCAACAGGGAATCGGTGGATGCGGCTTTGAGAACCGTATCCCGTCCGGTACTGGCGAACGCATTCGGACTGGCAATCGGTTACTCCGCCATGTTCTTTTCACCACTGCTTATCCACATGCAGGCGGCTTCGGTCATGTGGGTGGCAATGGTAGTTTCGTCGATGGCCGCCCTGCTGCTTTTATCAGGCATCTACTCAAGAAGAGAGCGTACGTAATCAAAACCGTGTAAGAACCGGCGCATGCCGTCTGCGATTGGACGGCATGCGCTGCCAATGTCTGATACGTCACCGCCTTTCTATTCTGTCCGACCTGTCCGATTCGTCTTACCCGTCCGACTATCGGGACTAACTAACAATTACTGGTTACCCATTATTGTAACCGCCACTTGTTGTCGGTCACCCTCCTCACACAAACCTGTGATTCGCACCCTCCATTTCAGTAAAGCACCATCATTGAATTACTGATAATCATCGGTTTCGAAAGTCCCCCTGTCGTTCACAAAGAAAGGGGGACGCATCGAAACAGGTCGAAGACTCGCGATATTCCTTAATGAATGTTTATGATGTAATATCGGAGGG
>CAZOGR010000188.1:0-3325 GCA_964579355.1 uncultured Dehalococcoidales bacterium
AAAATAGGTGAAACGGTATACCAGCAGCAGCCTCCTCCGCCGGGAGCGGGTGGAGCCGGCCCCGGAACCCCTCCTCCCCCGCACGATGACGGAGAAGGAACGGTCGAAGGTGAATTCAGGGAAGTTTAACCGGTAGAACCGGACGGATGTCGTCCGCAATTGAGGGCTTTCAGCCCCTATAAATACCTTTCCCGCTTATCCCGTTACCCCGGGATAAGCGGGATTCAGGAAAGCAGGGTAGTAAATAATTGGCCAAACAAGATTACTATGACGTACTCGGTGTGAGGAAGGACGCTTCAGAAAGTGAAATAAAAGCCGCTTATCGCAAGCTGGCAATGCAGTACCATCCTGACAGGAATCATGAAGCGGGGGCGGAAGCAAAATTTAAGGAAGTCAACGAAGCATACGAGGTCTTGTCGAATCGGGAAAAACGGGATGCCTATGACCGTTACGGGCACGGCGGCGGTAATGTTTTCGGGCAGGGCTTCGAAGGATTCGGGTTCGACGGCGTCGGCAGCATCTTCGATGCATTCTTCGGCGGCGGTACCTCTACCGCAGGCAGACAGGCGCCCGAACGGGGTGCCGATCTTCACTGCAATATCAGTATAACTCTCGAAGAGGCTGCTTTCGGTATCGAAAAAGAACTCACTATCTCGCGTATCGAGTACTGTTCCGAGTGCCATGGTATCGGCAGTCGCCCCGGCACGCAGCCTGAGCAATGCTCCGAGTGCGGCGGCTCCGGCCAGGTACGGAGAGTTCAGCAGAGCATTTTCGGCCGGTTTACCAATATCGCCACCTGTCCGCGATGTCGCGGCGAAGGAAAGATTATTACCGACCCCTGTCCTCACTGCAAAGGCACCGGTAAAGAAAAATTCCAGCGGTCTATTGCCGTCAATATTCCGGCAGGTGTGGACAGCGGTTCGAGGATACGTCTTACCGGAGAAGGCGATGTCGGCGCCCGCGGCGGCTACGCCGGCAATCTCTACGTTAATATCGAGGTCAAGGAACATGACTTTTTCGTCCGTCAGGAGGACGATATTCTTTACGAACTGCCCGTCAATTTTGCCCAGGCAGCCCTCGGTACCGAGGTTGAAGTACCGACCCTTGACGGTACCATGAAACTGAAAGTTCCTGCCGGTACTCAGACCGGCCACGTTATTCAGTTAAAAAATAAAGGCATCAATCATCTGCGGGGCAGGGGGCAGGGTAATCAGCTTGTCGTCGTCCGGGTCATGACACCGGAAACGTTGACAAAAAAACAACGCCAGCTCCTCGAGGAACTGGCGAAGGAAATGGGCTCACCGAAACCGGGGAAAAAGAAGAAATAGAAACTTCCTCCGGTACTTCTCGAATGACCGCCTTATCAGTTATTTGATATCATTGACCGGTTTTGCTTTCTCGCCGATTCGGCGTTCCTTGCCGGACAGCAGCCTGCCGATATTTTCCCGGTGCATGACGATGATGATAACCGAACCAATCAGCGCGTATACCAGGTATTCGACCGGGAATCCGTTGAATATCGTCAGGGGTATCAGTATCGTGTAGGTACCGACAACGCCGGCAATAGAACCGAGAGATGCGAACCTTGTCAGGCCGGCTCCGATGAGAAATACCTCGCTGCCGAAAAGAGCTGCTACCGGGCAGAGCGCCACCAGCCCTCCGAAAAAGGTTGCTACGCCCCGTCCTCCTTTAAACTTCAGGAATATCGACCAGATATGACCGGCGATTGAAGCCAGCGCCGCAAGAACCTGGGCAACCAGCAGGCCGAGGCCGAAATCGCCGATAACGAGGAACGTCTTGCCGACTATCAGTCCGGCGAATAAAACCGACAGGGCGCCTTTCAGTACGTCGAGCAGCAGCACCAGCAGCGCCGCTTTTTTACCGGCAGTGCGGAGGACGTTCGTCGAACCGGTTCTTCCGCTGCCGTACTGGGTGATATCGACTTTGGCGAACAGTTTACTGATTATCGCTCCTGAAGGAATCGACCCTAAAAGGTAACCAACGACGATGACTGCCAGAAACTGTAAAACTATCATTCTTCTCCTCTTGTTTTAAATACCATTTTGAGGGGAGTGCCGGTGAAGCCGAAGGTCTGGCGCAGCTTGTTTTCAAGGTATCTCTGATAGGAAAAATGTATCAGGTTTTTATCGTTGATAAAGAAAACGAAGGTAGGGGGATTGACATCCGCCTGGGTAGCGTAGAGAATTTTGAGGCGTTTATTGCCGATTCTGGGGAGATTGTGCGATGCTGCTGCCTGTTGAACGACATTGTTGACGGTGGCCGTCGACAACCTTTTCAGGCGTTCCTGACATACTGCCTGAACCTGGGGCAGGATTTTATTAACTCCCTGCCCGGTCTCAGCCGAGGTAAACAATACAGGAGCGTACGGCATGAAATTCAACTTACTCCTGATAAAGGTGTTCCACTCGTCTTTATTTTTATTGGGAACCAGGTCCCACTTATTTACTATCAGAACAATCCCTTTTGCCATTTCCCGGATGTATCCGGCTATGTGCACATCCTGTGCCGTTAATGGCTCACTTGCATCCACCACCAGCAGGGCTACATCTGCCCGGTCGATAGCTCTCAGGGAACGAATGACACTGTATTTATCTACACCGGTTCCCTGACGGCCTCGCCGTTTGATGCCTGCCGTATCTATTAATAACACATTTTGCCCTTTATAGTCAAGAAATGTGTCAATTGCGTCACGTGTCGTGCCCGGTGTGTCATCGACAATAACCCTCTGTTCACCAAGGAGGGCGTTCAATAACGCGGATTTACCGACATTCGGCCTGCCGACGAGGGCTATCTTCATCGATTCCGGTTCCGGGACAGAAGCAACCTGTTCGGGGAGAAGCCCGATTATTGTATCCAGCAATTCGGCGGTGCCTCTTCCGTGATGAGCGGAAACAGCTATCGGTTCACCCATGCCCAGTTCGTAAAACTCGACCGCTTCGGCTTCGAGTTTCGTGTTATCGACTTTATTTATCGCGAGTACGACCGGTTTACTTGTCCGGCGCAGCATGGCGGCGATTTCCATGTCGAGGGGCGTGACTCCATCCCGGACATCGACCAGGAATATGAGTACATCCGCTTCGTCAATGGCGGTTTTTATCTGCTCGTTGATGCCCTGCTTGATGGTCGAATCCGGCTGGTATTCCAGCCCTCCAGTATCGACCAGGGCAAACTCCCGGTTTTCCCAGGTTATCGTTGAAAGTACCCGGTCGCGAGTGGTCCCCGGAAGGTCTTCGATGATGGCTATCTGCTTTCCGGTCAGCCGGTTGAGCAGAGTGGATTTTCCAACGTTTTGTCTGCCGATTAT
>CAZOGR010000189.1:0-3252 GCA_964579355.1 uncultured Dehalococcoidales bacterium
AAAATCAGGAATATCGCCGCCAGCCCGCCGAATGTCACGATGCACATGGCGTTTTGAACGATGGCTGATTCCGTGCCGGATATCACCTTGACCATTTTAAGGACCGACCCGCAGACAGCCACCATGATGGTTGAGGCGAGGATGTACTTCATCGAGATTTCGTGAAGGTACCGGGTAAGCTGGGCACCGAAATAGATTCCGATAGCTGAACCGGCAATCATGATAAAAGAGGCAAAGACAACGACACTTCCCTCCATGGTATACCGCGCCGCCCCGAAGGCGGAAGGAAAGATAATCTGAAAAAGGCTGGTACCGACAGCAATAAAAGAAGGTACCCCGAACAGGTAGACCATCGAGGGTACCAGGACGAATCCTCCCCCGACCCCGATAAATCCGGCCAGGACACCGGAACCGAACCCTATCAGGACTATAACCCAGAGAGAAATCGATGTCCCTGATTTCGGAAAACGGAGTACCGGAGGTATTCTGATGCCGGAGACAAACCTGACAAGCGATTTGTCAGATTTATCATTATTCTTCGTTGCCTGTCCTTCTTTCCCTTTTCCGAGCCGGGATTTCGAACGAAAACTCTCCAGGAATATCGAGCTTCCGACGGTAAGGAGAACACAGATAGTAACCGAGAGAACAGCGGTTTCCGCCATGCCGGACCGCGTTGCCGCGTTAAGCGAACGAATACCGACTTCCATTCCGCCGAACATAAAAAGAACAATCAGCAGCCCGAGTTTGAAATCAACATTTCCCAGGTATCTGTGCCGGAGGGTACCGATAATGGAGTTACCCATGACCCAGAGTATCCCGGTGCCGACAGCCATCCGGGCGGGAAATCCCATAATTATCAGCGCCGGCGTCATGATGAAGCCTCCCCCGACGCCGACAAATCCGCTGATAGTCCCGGCGGCAAGGCTGAGGAATACGAGAAGAGTGAGATTTATGTCAACTCCAGGCAGTATAGGAAAGGTATTCATGATGACGTTTTTCCGTGGTTATTCGAACCGGGAGTATTTTTTTTCAACAAATCGGCAATTTTTTCCATCAGGAGACCCAGGAGGATGGAAAAAACAATAACCGCTCCGAGATTATAGAGAATCGGAATCAGGAAATCGCCCTGATTGACCAAATCGGAAAACCGGGTATACCCGCCGGATGTATGCCAGGTAACGACCTGCCAGATTAAAACTGAACAGAGTATCAGTAAACAGGCTGTCCAGATAGCCGTTTTTTTCTTACCGGTAATGGATGTCTCCTCTTTAAAAAAATCCGGATAGTGTCAATGGCAGCTAAAACTCACCTGCTAGAGAGTTATTTCAAGGTTGGGATCATTCTCTTTCGCAATTTTACAGGCTTGTTTTATCAAGTCTTTGCCGTAATCGCAATACAGCTTAATCGAAATACTGTTATGTTCTCCGGTGAATATCACCGGGTGAATCTTGCAGACAACCGGCCGAACCGAATGGACGCTGCACTGATTTGTTTCCGCGTTGAATAAAGGACACGGCTGAGGCAGCCACCGGGTCGATGAGAGGTTGGTCCAGCCGAACGGATGAGGAACCCACTTCCCCATCTGACTTTGTTTCTCGATGGCGTCAGCCGGGATATGGAGGAAGGTAGCTATCGCTTCAATTTCCTCTTTGAATACTTCGATTCCCGGGCTGTCCGGATTGAGAGGGTTCGGCTGGCAGCATTTACCGCACTTCCGGCATTCTGACGATGAAAGCAGGGAAAAGATATCATCTGGCGTGCACGGTATCGGAATATTGAGCGAGATATCGTCGTTCCCGAGAGCGGTGATGAGAGCGTTCATTTCATCGTCATCGAGGGACAGGAGGTCCCTGCCCTTCAGGTGAGAGAGGCCATACCTGGCCAGGTCCAGCTCAAAGATGTCTTCTGCTTCGTAATCTAAATTATTCATGGAAATATTGTAGCATTTTTACCCCTAAAGAAAAAAATACCGCCCGGGCAGGCGGTATTTTTCAAGAAGTCGAAAAAACAGGGCTGATTAGTCTATTTTCGTTTTCCCCAGCAACCTCTGAACGGTATCGATGACTCTGCCTTCACGAAAAGGCTTGACGACGAAATCTTTCGCGCCTTCCTTTAAAGCACTTGTCACCATGGCTTTCTGTCCCATCGCGGTCAGCATTGCTACCCTGGCGACGGGATCGATTTTCCGAATCTCGTGAAGCGCCGTTATCCCGTGCATTCTCGGCATAACGATATCCATCAGCACCCCGTCAGGTTTATGTTCCTTGTATTTTTCGAGGGCCTCTTCACCATTCTCGGCTTCGATGACACTGTACCCGTTGCTTGATAACACCTGCGAGCACTTCATGCGAACGAGAGCAGAATCGTCTACTACCAGAATTTTCGCCATTTCATGCCCTCCTTTCCTCGAATGTTACCTTTTCCCGGGTAACCGCCCTGACAAAATCGAAGGTCGGTAAAACAATAAAAGTCCCGTCCATTTTCTGAGCGTCGGCATTAAAGGTCGATTCCACCATGACTGCATAATCCTGCTGCCTGCGAATTGCTTCTATCGGCGTTTTCATAATGGCGGAAAATCTATCGATGACTACCACCGGCGGCGACGGCATGATAATCAGCCCGGCGTTATCAGCCATCGTGTTCAGAAAATAGGAACCGGTTATATTTCCAATATCTTCGAGAGCGCATCGCTCCATGTTACCGATTGTATCCGTTGTTCCGCAAGGTAAATCCAGCAGTAAATCGATAAATCGAAAAGCTATTTCAGGAGTATGTATAAGCATTATCTGTCCGGCGATATCTCCTTCGACGGTAAGACAGGTGCCGATGCTGTAAGCGTCCGACGAATTGATTAATTCCGCAACAGCCGTAACCGGTGTCTGTTTCACCTTCAACGAATGCAGCTTGATTTCATGTCTCAACAGCTCGGACAAGCCGGAAAGGGCATTAACCAAACCTTTCTTTACGAGTCTTTCCCATATCTTTAACTCGTCTTCCGATAACAGGTCATCGACCGGTTTACCGTCGCTCCGTCCCGGGACCGTTTTCGTAGTTCGATAATATAAGGAAGAACTGGTATCCAGTTCCTCCTGCAGCAAACTTTTCATACCGTCTGCCTCCTGCTCTTCCTGAATCATTAAATAATCTGAAACGTAAACAATCCCTAAATATGATTTTCATAATGACAACAATTAGTAAACAATGCTTCAGAAAATTCGGTGATTCGATAACAGGAAGCATCCGGGAACCTGA
>CAZOGR010000190.1:0-3229 GCA_964579355.1 uncultured Dehalococcoidales bacterium
GATTCCACCGGCCGGTCGGATACAGACCTGACGACGTTGACAATCTACGATAACAGTCCTGCAGCTACGTTGACCGGGGAGACTCGTGATGTAAGAGGTAATATTCTGCCGGGTGTCACCCTGACGGTCAACGGCGAGTTCGCTGTTGTCAGCGACCAGCAGGGATGCTACGAAATCGTTATCTCGACAGCCGGTCTCTATACCATCGTCGCCAGTAAGGACGGCTACCGGGATGAAACGGTAGAAGTGAACGTTCCCGATACAGCACAGTCATATAGTACCGACTTTAAGGGTGATAACGGCCTTGTGCCGGATGCGCCGAATTTTTCGTTTGTCCTTGCCTGTATCAACAAATGGAGTTTCCCGCCCGCGGACGGAACCAGACTGGAAATGGATAAGGTTCTCGAGGTAATTAACGCCTGGAAATATCCGATATCTCAGTGATGTGAAGTAACCTTGAGACCTCGGGAAGACACTTATGAAACGAATACCATGACCCGCTGTTAGCATCAGGACAGGCAGTCTAATTGGCGGCTAATGTCCTATACATCCGGTAATAGGCACCCTGCTTCTTCATCAGTTCCGGGTGCGAGCCTTCTTCGATTATCCTGCCGTGCTCAAGAACGATGATTCTATCGGCGTTGACAACCGTCGATAGTCGGTGAGCAATGATAATGGTAGTCCTGCCTTTCGTCACCACGCCCAGGGAATGCTGAATGATTCGTTCGGTATCGGTATCGATATTCGAAGTGGCTTCATCCAGAATCAAAACCAGCGGATTCGCCAGGACAGCTCGGGCCAGGCAGATTAGCTGACGCTGTCCGGGGCTGAGGTTGCCGCCCCGTTCTCCTGCCTGCGTCTCGTATCCTGCCGTCATGCGCATGATTATCTCGTGAGCACCGGCGGCTTTTGCCGCAGCGATTACTTCGTCACGGTTAGCCTCCAGTTTTCCGTCCCGGATATTATCCTCGATAGTCCCGGAGAAAAGGAACGGGTCCTGGGGCACGAGTCCAATGTTTCTCATCAACGACTGCCGGGTAATCCGGGATATATCATGCCCGTCAAGCAGTATCTCGCCGCTCTCCGGCTCGTAAAATCGGGTTATTAAACTGGCAATACTGCTCTTCCCTGCACCGGTTCTCCCGGCAATCGCCACCGTTTCTCCCGGCTTGACCGTGAAACTGAGGCTATGCAGTATCTCCGAACCTGTCTGATAGGAAAAACGCACGTTCCTGAAAGCGATTTCGCCTTTCCCTTCCGTCAGTTCGATTGCCGAAGGCGAATCGATAATATCAGGCTGAACGTCAATCAGTTCGAATATCCTGGCGCCAGACGCCATGGCCCGCTGGATTTCCGTATACATCGTCGCCAGTTGCTGTATCGGCTGCCCGATGCGCTGGATGTACAGGAGAAACGCCAGAAGAAAGCCGACCGGCATGGTGCCTTCGAGCACCTGAAAACCCCCGAAAATGAGGACGATGACGTAGGAGCCGTCCGTCAGCATCTGCGTCACCGGCATGATGACTGACTGGAGAAGCGCCGCTCTTTTGTTCGCCTCCAGGTTGGCTTTGTTGATAGCGTCGAACTGCCGGACATTTTCCTTTTCCCGGGAGAGATTTTGCGTTACCCTCACGCCTGAAATGCTCTCCTGGAGATTATCGTTGACAGCGGCAATCGCCTGTCGCGCCAGGATAAATGCCCGTCGTGCTGACTTCTGCCAGATAATCATCGCCACAATCAGGACCGGCAGCGTTACGAAAGAAAGGAGCGCCAGTTTCCAGTTGAGAACGAACATGATAACGGCGATACCAACCAGCGTCACCAGGTTGACGGCAATCATAATGATATCCTGCGATACCAGGTTCTGAAGCTGGTCGACATCGTTCTGTACGCGGGACATGATTTTCCCGATTTTATTGTGGTCGAAAAAGCCGAGAGACAGCTCATGCAGGTGCCGGAACATCCCTGTCCGCATGCGCAGGAGGACGCTCTGAGCCGTATATGAAAAATGGAGTGTTTCCAGGTACTGGGCGCCCCAGATAATAAAGAGAATGGCAATGTATACAAGGGCGGCAACCGTTAGGCCGTTCACGTTGCCTTCGACAATCCGGTTCGTCGCCCAGGCAACGACAAGCGGCGTTACCAGGTTGGCCGCCGTTCGCAAGGCTACCCCGAGAGCGCCGATGAGCAGATGGGTTTTCGCTTCCGCCAGGAACCCGGCCACCCGTTTTATGATGCCGTAATCATAAAACTTGCCCAGGATATCATCCGGGTTGCCGGAATCAATGGCTCCCCGGAGTTGCTGGCTTCCTCCGGAACCGGTGCCGCTAACCATGCTTTTCTCCTTCGGACGGATTTTCAGGTTTACCCGCTCCTTCCATTTGTCCCTGCCAGGTTTCCCGGTACAGGCCGCCCAGCGACATCAGCTCGTCATGCGTGCCCTGCTCGGCAATGCGGCCGTCTTTCACCACCAGGATGACATCCGCATTCCGGATAATCGGCAGCCGGTGAGTGATGACAAAGGTAGTCCTGCCTTCGATAAGCTTACGTAAAGCTTTGAGTATCAAGTCTTCGGTTCCGGTATCGACACTCGATGTCGAATCATCGAGAATCAGTATGCTCGGGTCGACCAGCAGCGTCCGGGCGATGACGATTCTCTGCTTCTCCCCGCCCGAAAGCGTTATCCCGCGTTCCCCCACCCAGGTGTCGTAGCCTTCGGGCAGACTCATGATGAAATCGTGTATCTGGGCGTTTTCGGCAGCTTCCTCGATTTGCTGGCGGGTCGCCCCGGGAGAACCGTAAGCGATGTTATCACGGAGGGTCGCTGAAAACAGGAAAACATCCTGCTGGGCGATGACGACATTCTTGCGCAGGGATGCCAGGGTAACATCCCGGATATCGGTGCCGTCGATGGTAATACTGCCGCCGGTGACGTCATAGAATCGGGCTATCAGGTTGACAATGGTTGTTTTACCGCTCCCTGAACCGCCCGCCAGAGCCACCAGTTGCCCGGGCTTTATCTCGAAACTCACGTTCCGGAGCAACTGTGCTCCGGCGGTGTAGCTGAAGCTGACGTCATGAAACGCCACGTCGCCCTTCACCCTGCCAAGCTCGATGGCTCCCGGTTTGTCCTGCACGAGAGGCTCGGTATCGAGAATCTCGAAAATGCGCTGTCCGGCCGAAAGCGTCCGGGAAATCATGTTCGCCAGGTTTCCCAGCCGCGAAACGA
>CAZOGR010000191.1:0-3210 GCA_964579355.1 uncultured Dehalococcoidales bacterium
TACCTCGTATGTTGATGTCTATATTGTACCATTTCCTGAGTTGTAACACAGTCTCGAAGCCAGGAAAGACTTCAATATCAAAACCGGCGAAAAACTGCTGGTGCTGGGCGACCTCGAGCAGGGTATCGCCATCGTTACCGTTGACTATCTCCAGAAAATGATGAAAGCTTCGGCTAACCTGTTTCAGATGGTACAGTCCTCCATGGGCGATAACCCGGACGAAAAAGAGAAAAAGTAACCCGCAGCGAGGCAGAATATGACCACCGCTATCCATATCGATAACGTCTCGAAAAAACTCGGTAACCGCGATGTCCTGAAAAACGTGTCGTTCGACGTCGAACCCGGCGATATCTTCGGCTATCTCGGCCCTAACGGCGCCGGTAAAACCACCACCATCAGAATCCTCCTCGGCCTCCTCCGGGCCGATTCCGGCACCCTCAGCGTCACCGGCCGCGATATCGGCCTCGCCGAAACCCGCATGAAAGTCGGGTTTGCTCTCGACCCCGACGGCCTCTACGAAACCCTGACCGCCGTTGAAAACCTCGGGTTTTACGCTGAAATCTACGCCGTCCCCGATGCCGGGGAACGGATTAAGAAAGTCCTCGGCCTGGTCGGACTGGCCGACCGGGCGGATGACCGCGCCGGTACCTACTCGAAAGGCATGCGCCAGCGGCTTTCCCTCGCCCGGGCGATGGTGCATGACCCGGACGTGCTGATTCTCGACGAACCGACCTCCGGGGTCGACCCCACCGGCCAGATTGAGATTCGGAAAATCCTCCTCGATATCGCCCGCAAGGAGCATAAGACGGTTTTACTGAGTTCCCACAACCTCGATGAAGTCCAGCGTATCTGCAACCGGATCGCCCTCATCGACCGGGGAGAAATCAGGCTCTACGGTAAACTCGACGAACTGCGGCAGAAAATGGGTCGGAGCGGTATCGTCATCGAAATTGCCGGAACGCCGCCGCCATCGTTAATCGATGACCTGAAACAGCAGCCCCGGCTCGGCTTTCGTGAAGCCTCTGGAAACAGCCTTGTCTTCAATGATGACGAAGGAGGAGTCGGGGTTTCGGATATCATCGGCTTCCTCGCCGCGAAAGGCGTGAAGATTGAACAGGCCGGTCGCCGGGAAGCCTCGCTCGAAGAGTTGTACGCGACAATTCTTAAAAAAGCCGAGGGAGACCATGAGTAACAGCCTCCTTGTCATGAAGTACGCCCTGAAAAACCAGCTTCGGATGACCGCCGCGACGCTGATTTCTATCATGGTTATCATGATATGTGTCGCCGGTACGGCTGTCCTGATGTGCTACCTGCTGATTGGCCCTGAGATGGAGAAAACCATCCCTGACCGGGCTGTTCTCGAAACCGGCATGGGGGGAGTACTGTTCCTTGCCAGCTTTATCACTGTCGGCGTTTATTCGAACGTCTTCACCTACCAGTCGCTCGTCAGGGAAAAAGCCCGCGGTAATATCCAGGCGATTCTGGCAACGCCGGTCCGTCCCGGTGAATTTCTGGCCGGCAAGACGCTGGCGGTGTCCGTACCGGGGTTTGTTTTCACCATCATCATGACTGTAGTCGTTTTTTTTATCGTAAGTTCCGTCTACTTTACCGAAGTTGGTTTTATTGTCAATCCGTGGATGATTATCAGTAATATCGTCGCCATACCGGTTCTCTACCTTGTGGTAACCCTCTTTGTGTATGTTATCGGCCTCGCCGGTAAACCCGGTACCGCTAACATCATCGGCCAGATATTTCTTCCGGTGATGGCCAATGTGATGATTCAACTGGGAATCCGTACTTCGCTCGGTACCGCCTCCTGGCTGTTCATGGTAATTCTGTTCGCCGTGGCTATACTCACCGGGACCGCCGTGTATTTCCTGCGCCGCCGGATAACCACCGAGACAATAATGCTTTCGATGCAGGGGTAGCGTGAGAAACACCTTCATTATCTTCCGCCGGGATTACCGGGAAATGATACGAACCGCCGCCTTCCGGATTGTCGCCATTATCATGGCGGTCATCACCCTCGCGGCGGTTATCGCAATACCGGTTGTTCTCCGTCTTCAGGCCTGGTACGGCGCCCCCGAAGCCTTGCCGCTGCTCGATTTTATCATCGGCTTGACGGTTTATATCCTGACTCTGCTGATACTCCTTGCTTTTACCTGGGGTTTTTCCGGCCTCCAGATTACGAAGGAAAAGGTGAACGGCAATATCGAATGCCTGATGGCTACCCCGATGGGGCCGAAAGCCCTCTGGGCAGGGAAGTGCCTGGCCACTCTTATTCCCGGATTCGCCATCTCGTTCGTGGCGGCTGCCCTTGTCCTGCTGGCGGTCAATCTTTTTCTGGCGTTACCCGGTTGGGACAGCCTGCTTGTATCCGGCCCCTCGCTGGTCGTCAGCCTGGCAGTCAACCCGGCGCTTTTTGCGGGAGTGCTGGCGTTTATCGTTCTCCTATCGCTCGCCGGAAACCCGGATGTTGCCATTACACCGGCCTTCCTCGTCGGCTTCGGTTTGATGGTCGGTATACCCGCCGGTATCGCCACCGGGTTTATCGATATGACTTCGTGGAACTTCACCCTCTGGTATACCGCCGGAGCCGCCCTCATGTGGCTGATAAACCTCTGTCTGCTCCGCCTCCTCACCCGCCAGAATATGGTGCTCTCCAGCAAGGGGAGTTAGCCTGATTCAACCAGGCGGAGGCCGGTCATCCACGAATTACGGCTTTTCAACGAAGAGGATCGCAGCATTGCTGCCGTACCAGACAAGCTCCGTTCCCGGACTCATTTGCGTACCGCCGGGAGTATCGATGATAAGGTCGAGGCTCTTGATTTCGGTGCTCCCCGCCCAGATATCTCCCAGTTCCGGACCGAGTGGAATGAAGTCATACGGAACGGTGTCCTCCGGGACATCAGCCGTATCCCCGCTCAACTCCGTTAATCCTCCCCCGAAGGTTTCCCAGACGGCGACCATGTCCGAACCCATATCGTCCGGCTTATCCACCCATAAGGCGTCGAAAGAATATTCGAATTCACTCATGGCCGATGATCGCGGAGGATTGGAGGTGTTTTCCTTTTTCCACTTTTCCGTATCGACCGAATAGACGGTCGCCTGTTGCTTCCTGAGAATCGAATCCGGAGTCCTCGTGAGGACAAGGTATGCCTGGTATGACCCCGCCTCGTTTATCCATGCCTTCAAAGCAGCCTGGTCGGT
>CAZOGR010000192.1:0-3186 GCA_964579355.1 uncultured Dehalococcoidales bacterium
ACCTAACTATATCGCGGGGGTACTGTCATGGATTTTGACGCGAATTCCCTTGAATGGCTGTTCGGGGTTCTTACCCGCATGCACCACTATTATATAGATAAAGAAATGGAAAAACGGAAACTGGGTTTTGCCGGTTTTCCTCCCATTCTTTTTATCTTAAGCCGTGAGATGAAAGGCAAGCCGGCTTCTCAAAAAGAACTGGCGGATTTCCTTGGCATCCGGCCGTCTTCGGTGGCAATCGCCGTCAAACGCATGGAACAGGCCTGCCTGGTGGAACGGGTTACCGATGAAAACGACCTGCGGAGAAATATCGTTACTATTACGAAACCGGGTGAAAAGCTGGTCAGAGACGCCATGAAGGTCTTCGATGAAGCTGACAGGAAAATGTACGACGGCTTTACGGAAGAGGAAAAAGAACAATTGAAACAGTTTTTCGCCCGCATCATTCAGAATCTGGAAAACCTCGGGGTGCACTCACCCGCCGGTTTTAAAAAGGAGTAATCAGGCATAACATGATAAAAAAGCTGGCTGTCTATCTCGGGAAATATAAACGATATGCTGTTTTTAGTTTATTCCTGGTCGCCGGCGACGTCGTCTGCGAACTGCTGATGCCGTTGCTGATGGCCCAGATTGTCGACCGCGGCATCCCCTCCAACGATATCGGCTTCATCGCCCGTATCGGCGGCTTTATGGTGCTGCTGGCGCTGGCGGCTATCGGTATGGGTATCGTTAATATGAAGTACTCGTCCGAAGTCAGCCAGGGATTCGGTGCCAACATCCGCCGGGCGCTGTTTCACAAAGTTCAGGAATTTTCGTTCTCCAATATTGATTCCTTCAGCTCCGCCTCGCTCATCACCCGTCTGACGAGTGATGTCACCCAGCTTCAGATGACCGTTATGATGGGGCTTCGCATGATGCTGAGAGCGCCCCTTATGCTGGTTATCGCTATTATCCTGGTACTCTCCATCAACGCCCGTCTCTCACTTATCATTTTCGCGGCTATCCCGATTATGATTGTCATTATCCTCATCGTGGTCAGGATTGCCGAACGACTGTTCACTGCCATGCAGCAGCGCCTAGATGACCTGAATTCCACTATCCAGGAAAACCTTATCGGTATCCGCGTCGTAAAAGCTTTCGTCCGGGAAGGGCATGAAAAACTGAAATTTGCCCGCTCGAACGATGCCTTCATGGAAGCTGCTCTCAAAGCCGGTTACCTTGGTGCGGCTATCATGCCGATTATGATGTTTATCCTCAACTTCAGCACCCTCCTCGTTATCTGGTTCGGCGGCCGCATGGTCGGCAGCGGCGAAATGGGCCCCGGCGAACTGATTGCCTTCATCAGCTACCTTATGCAGATTCTGATGAGCATCATGATGTTCTCCATGATGTTCCTGATGCTCGCCCGCGCTAAAGCCTGTGCCGACCGTATTCTCGAAGTCGTCGATACCGAAATCACCATTAAAAATAAGCCCGGCTTCGAGGGTGCCGATTCCTCACCGGCGGTTACCCGGGGAAAAATCGAGTTCGACAACGTCGATTTCCGGTACGCCACCGGCGAAGGCAAGAATGTCCTTTCCGGTATAACCTTTACCGCCGAACCGGGCGAGTTTGTCGCCGTTATCGGCGGTACCGGCTCCGGTAAATCATCGCTTCTCCACCTCATCCCCCGTCTCTACGATGTCACGGGCGGCCGGGTCCTTATCGATGGCGTCGATGTCCGCGACTACCGCCTCGAATCCCTCCGTGCCGGTATCGGCATGGTGCTCCAGAATAATGTCCTCTTTACCGGCACGATTCGGGAAAACCTGCTCTGGGGCGATGCCGGTGCGCCGCAGCAGGAAATCGAAGCTGCCGCCCGCGATGCCCAGGCTCACTCCTTTATCACCGAATCGCCTGAGGGGTATGAAACCTTTCTCGGGCAGGGCGGCGTCAATGTCTCCGGCGGCCAGAAACAGCGCCTCTGCATCGCCCGGGCAATGCTGAGAAAGCCTCGGATTCTGATTCTCGATGACAGCACCAGCGCCGTCGATATGGCAACCGAAGCCCGCATACGGAAAGCCTTCCGGAAAGGCCGTAAAGATACCACCGTCCTGCTCGTTTCACAGCGTATCAGTTCGGTCAGAGACGCGGATAAAATTGTCGTCCTCGATGACGGCCGTATCAACGGCATCGGCACCCATCAGTCGCTCATGGAAACAAATGATATTTACCGTGAGATTTGCGTCTCACAGCAGGAAGGAATAACGGAATAATGGGAGAGACACGAAGAACCCCCGGCACTGTCCCGAACCGGGGCCCCATGCAGGGCCCGCCCCCCGGAGGCCCGATGGGCGGTCCTCCCGGTAGAGGCCCCATGGGCGGCCCTCCCGGTAGAGGCCCGATGGGTGGCCCTCCCGGCGGTCCCCCCGGTGCTGCCATGGGATTCGGTAAACCGAAGAATCTCAGGGCAACCGCTGCCCGTCTCCTCGGCTATCTGAACACCAGCAAGCTGCTGATTGTCCTGGTGCTCGTTTCGCTCGTACTCGGCTCGGGTGCCATGCTGGCGTCTTCGTTCCTGCTGAAGCCGCTGATTAACGACTATATTATCCCGGGCGATTTTCCCGGCCTGCTCAGGATGCTCTTCCTTATGGGCGGTATCATGCTGGTCAGTATCGGCGCGTCCTACACCCAGTCGAGGCTGACTGTCCGGATTGCCCAGAAGACCGTCAACCGGATTCGGCGCGACCTTTTTAACAAAATGCAGGACCTCGAACTGCGGTTCTTCGATAACCATACCCACGGTGAACTGATGAGCCGCTTTACCAACGATGTCGATAACATCCAGATGATGCTCGAACAGAGCCTCACCCAGATGATGTCCAGCATCCTCTCCTTCGGCGGCTCGCTGGTAATGATGGTTGTCCTCAGCCCGATTCTCTTCGGCGTTACCCTGGTACTGCTCATCCTCATGACCTTCCTTAGCCTGAAAATCGGCGGGAAGAGTCGTGTTCACTTCATGCGCCAGCAGAAACTCCTCGGGCAGTTGAACGGCCACATCGAGGAGAGTATCGGCGGACTGAAGGAAATCAAGGTCTTCAACCATGAAGAGGCGACCGGCCGCGAGTTCAACGAACTGAACGAAAAGTTCAGGCAGACCGCCACGAAGGCGAATTTCATGGCCGGTATCATCATGCCTATCATGAC
>CAZOGR010000193.1:0-3178 GCA_964579355.1 uncultured Dehalococcoidales bacterium
TTGACTTCCTTATCGGTGAGGGTATGGTCGGAGGCCTGGAAGGTGAGGCGGTAGGCCATCGATTTCTTGCCGGCGGGCACCTGTTTACCGGAGTAGACATCGAAAATCGCGACATTCGAAATGAGCGAGTAGCCCTTCAGTTTTTCGACAATCTGTTCGTGGGTGGTGGCGGCGTTGACAATCAGGGCCATATCCCGGACAACCGAAGGGAATCGGGGGATAGCCTTGAAAGTTTTCTCTTTCCGGGTGAGAGGCAGGAGGGCCGGTAAATCAAGCTCGAACAGCCAGACCGGTTCTTCAATTTCGAAGCGTTCGAGGACGACGGGATGGACTTCGCCGATGATGCCGATTTTCCGCCCGTCCACCATGACGGCCGCCTGCCGGGAAGCATGGAGTCCGGCATCTTCTCCCTCTACGAAATCAGCGGTGATGCCGTGCCGGCTGAGTATTCCTTCGACGGCGCCCCTGGTGTCATAAAAATCGGACATCCGGCCTTCGCCGTGCCAGGAGCTTTCAACAGCCGGCCCGGCGATGACGCCGCAAAGGATTTCATGCTCGTCCGGCAGGTCGTCTTTCCGAGGAATGTAGACCTTACCGGCCTCGAAGAGGCGAATACCGCCGTCCTCGTGGCGGCGATTTGATTCGAGGGCGACGAGAATGTTCGCCCTCAGGCTGGAGCGGAGGTATTCCTGTTCGGCGGTCATGGGATTGGCGATATGGACAAGGGTCGAGGCATCGACCGCCGGCCCGGTGGTGATGCGGTTCATCATCTCGAGGCTGGTGAGAGTGAAGGTCATGATTTCCTGGAATCCAAACCCGGCGAGAAGGTTCGTTATTTCCCGTTTCAGGCCGACTCCCGGCGGGGGGTCGAGCGAGGGAATAGGTTCGCTTATCATGGTCATAGGAATCTTATCGTAGCCGATAACCCGGGCGACTTCTTCGACAAGGTCGACGGTCAGGCTGATATCGGTCCGCCAGTACGGGGCGACGACCGGGATAACGCCTTCGCGGTCGGCCGGTTGACATTCGAAGCCGAGGGCTTCGAGGGAACCGGTTATCTGTTTTTCGGTACAGTCGATACCGAGGCAGCGTTTCACTTCATAAGCGGAAATCCTGACCGGATTCCGTTCGAGCTTTTCGGGGTAGACATCGGCGATTCCGCCGGCTACTTCACCGCCGCCCAGTTCGGCGAGGAGCTGAGTTGCCCGTTTCAATGCCGGCAGGGCCAGTTCGCGGCTGATACCCCGCTCAAAACGGGTACAGGCCTCGCTGGGAATGCCGAGGGTCCGGCCGGTGTAGTGGATACTCCGGGGGTTGAAGTTAGCGGCTTCGAGGAGAATCGAGGTGGTTTTTTCAGTGACCTCGCTGTTGGCGCCGCCCATGACGCCGGCGATAGCGACGGCTCCCATGACATCGGCGATGACGAGCATTTCCCGATTGAGTTCGCGCTGGTTGTCGTCGAGGGTGATGAACGGTTCGTAATCGCTCGCCCGGCGGACGATAATCTTCTTGCCGCGAATCCGGTCGTAGTCGAACGAGTGAAGCGGCTGGCCGAATTCGAGCATGACGTAGTTGGTGACATCAACCAGGTTGTTAATCGGCCTCATGCCGGCAGCGGTAAGGCGCTGCTGCATCCAGACCGGGGAGGGAGCGATGGTAACGTTTTTCACGAGGCTGGCGGCATAGCGGGGACAGAGGTCGGGAGCGTCTATCTGAATCGCAATCTGCTCATTGATGGAGGCGCCTTTTTCCTCATAGCTCAGCTCCGGCATGCGGACTTTCTGACCGGTGAGGGCGGCAACTTCGCGGGCGATGCCGATAACGGAAAGGCAGTCGGCCCGGTTCGGGGTAAGTTCGAAATCGAAGACGACATCCCCCATATAGTCGTTGAGGGACATGCCAGGAGGAGCGTCCGAAGGCAGTATCAGTACGCCTTCGTGGGCATCCGAGATGCCGAGTTCCCGTTCCGAGCAGACCATGCCGCTCGATTCGACGCCGCGAATTTTGGCGGGTTTCAGTTCCTCGCGGATGCCGGTATGGGCGTCGATGAGTTTCGCTCCGACGCGGGCAAAGGCGACCTTATCGCCGATTTTCAGGTTCGGCGCGCCGCAGACAACGACGGCCTCCTCGGCACCGAGGTCGACAGTCGGCAGTCGCAAGCGGTCGGCGTTCGGGTGAGGATTAATTGCTTTAATCTGCCCGACGACGACATTCTTCCAGTCGTTGCCGCCGATGGTAATCATTTCCGCGACCTCGAAACCGGCCATGGTCAGTTTTTGCGCCAGTTCCTCGAGGGGAATGACGATATCCACATAATCTTTTAACCAGCTAATCGGTACTTTCATTGTTCAAACCACTTTTCTTTATATTTTGAAGTGTATCTTTTCATTGCCAATTACCGGGCAATCCGGTTTATGTATACAGATTGCCGCGCCTCCGCCTGCGGCGGATGGCTCGCAAAGACAGTTGTGCGGCATTATTTTCAGTCAAGACCACCACACTACTCCTAGAATTGCCGGAGGAACCGGAGGTCGCTGCCGTAGAGCAGGCGGATGTCATCGATTCCGTATTTCAGCATGGGGAGGCGTTCGAGGCCCATGCCGAAGGCGAAACTGGTGTATTTATCCGGGTCGATGCCGCCGCGCCGGAGGACGTTCGGGTGGGTCATGCCGGCGCCGAGGATTTCGAGCCAGCCGCTGTTACCGCAGAAGCGGCAGCCTTCGCCGTGGCAGACAGCGCAGTCGATAGCCATTTCGACACCCGGTTCGACGAAGGGGAAATAATCGACCCTGAACCTGACTTTCCGTTCCGGCCCGAAGTAGCGGCGGGCGAACTCGTAGAGGGTTCCCTTGAGGTCGGCCATGGTGATACCCTTATCGACGGCGACGCCGTCGAGGTTGTGGTAGATATTGAGATGGGTAGCGTCGATAGCTTCGTAGCGATAGACCCGGGACGGTTCGATGGTACGAATCGGCGGGTCGAGCTTTTCGACCATGCGGGCGCTGACGGCGGTGCCGTGGGTGCGGAGGAGCATCGGCCGGCGGCCTTCCTCGTTCTCGTAATCTATCCAGTAGGTCGACATGTTATCGCGGGAAGGGTGTTCTTCCGGAATATTGAGGGCTTCGAAGTTATAGTATTCCCATTCGACTTCCGGGCCTTCGGCAATCTGGAAGCCGAG
>CAZOGR010000194.1:0-3151 GCA_964579355.1 uncultured Dehalococcoidales bacterium
CTTAAAGGGCGGTTAGCGGAGTACGACTCGGTAGAAGACCTGTTCCAGTCTGTTTCCAGTTGGGCTTCACTCTGTAAAGGGTACTTCTTCCGTGTCGAATACGATAAAGACTACGGTTTTCCCGCCTGTGCCTGCTTCGGAGATAACCGGATAATGAACGAATACTATTTCAGGGTTACCGACTTTGCCGTGACGGGAAAGTAACCGGTTACACCCTAGACCAGCCTCATCCTGCAAATCATGAGGGGCGGGATGGAGCGCTTATTTATCCAGGACAGGGGATTGGATGAGGTGAGGTTATCAGGAAGCTGCGGTTCCTCCAGGCCGTCGAGAGCGAATCCGTACCTGAAACACAGTTTGAATATCATGTTGAGCGGCCGGTGGAAGTAGTGCTGGGGTTCCGGCTGGGTGAGAATGCCTTTTCCGAGATAGTGATACGGTTCGGCGTACTTCGTGACTTTCACTCCTGATTTCTGGGTAAAGATACCATCTTGCTCACCTGATTCGGCGAAGAACTCTATCTCTCCGGAATGAAAACAGGGATGGAGTATCGAGAAAACGAACCGTCCGCCGGGTTTCAGCAATTCGGAAAAACAGGCTATCATCGGTTCGATGGATGCCATATCCATCAGGGCCATGGTGCAGACAGCGGCGTCGAACGTCTTTTTCCCGAGTGACAGCAGGGCTTCTTTATCAGTCGCATTGATGACCCGGTAGTCGATTTTTGCGGTATTTGCGGTCGTTCGTTTCTTCGCCCTTTCGATAAATTCCGAGGAATGGTCGACGGCGATAATCTCGGCACCGAGTGCCGCCATGCGCCGGGTGAAACGGCCACCGCCGCAGGCAACATCGATGACCTTCTCCCCGGGTTTTAAATCAAGCAGCAGTTCGGAATACGGCTCGACGAGGTAATCCTGGAAGCCATTGCCGTTGCCAATCGTATCATCCCAGTAACCGGCCAGCCGTTCCCAGACGGGAACGGTTTCGCGGTTGTATTCGGGGAAATCGGGTGAATAGTCCTGCGTCATCTTAAAACTCCAGTTCGGTTACAGAATCTTCTTCTTTGGGCTTGCGACTGCCGCCGGGCAAACCTTCACGAACAGCTTCCCGGAGGGTACCGGCGGTGATGATTTTTATCCCGTTGATTGCCGGAATGCCGGCAGAACCGCTCTTTGACACGAGGCACTTTTTAAATCCAAGCCGGGCGGCTTCGTTGACCCGCCGTTCAAGCTGGGCAACGGTTCGAATTTCACCACTGAGGCCGATTTCTCCGACAACCGCCATTTCGGGGTCGACCGGGATATCCCGGGCACTCGAAGCAATGGCCAGGGCAATGCCGAGGTCGGCGGCCGGTTCTCCAATCCTGATACCGCCGGTGACATTGACCATGACATCCTGGTTGCCAAGCCGGAAGCCGATTCGCCGGGTCAGCACAGCGGTAACGAGCAGGAGCCGGTTGAAATCGATGCCGTTGGCGGTACGACGGGGCTGCCCGAAACTGGTGGGATTGGTCAGCGCCTGGATTTCTACGAGCAGGGGTCGGCTGCCTTCGAGGACCGGTACGACCGCCGAGCCGACCGCTTCTCCGTATCGCTGGGAGAGGAAGGCTCTCGAGGGATTATCGACTTCTACCAGGCCGTGGCCTTTCATTTCGAAGATGCCGATTTCGTTGGTAGAGCCGAAACGGTTCTTGACACAGCGCAGCAGCCGGTAGCTGCTGAAGGATTCTCCTTCAAGGTAGAGGACGGCATCGACGATGTGCTCGAGGACACGCGGGCCGGCAATAGAGCCGTCCTTGGTGACGTGGCCGACGATGAAGACCGGCACCGCGCCGGCTTTCGCCCAGTTCATCAGCCGCATGGTGCATTCCCGTACCTGGGTGATACTGCCGGGGGCGGTTTCCACTTCCGGCAGGTAAACAGCCTGAATAGAATCAATGATGACGAGAGCGGGGGATAATTCTTCGACATGCTCGAGAATGGCATGCAGGTCGGTTTCCGCCAGGAGAAAAAGGTTATCGCCTCTGATGCCGAGCCGCTGCGCCCGGAGTTTTATCTGGTGCTGCGTTTCCTCGCCGGAGACGTAAACGACCCTGCCGTGCGTCCGGGCGACCATTTCTGATATCTGGAGAAGAAGGGTGGATTTACCGATACCGGGATCGCCGCCGGTCAGAATCAGCGAACCGGGAACGATACCGCCGCCGATAACCCGGTTGAATTCGGCCATCGGCAGGGGAACACGGTCGGTCGATTCGATAGCTACCTGCGAGAGTTCCTGCGGCCGGTTGAGCGAAATACTGTTCCTCGTCGGCCTTACCGGGCTGGACGAAACTTTCTGTTCGGCGAAACTGTTCCATTCGTTGCATTCGGGACATCGTCCCAGCCACTTGAATTCTTCATGGCCGCACTGCTGGCAGACGAATATAGTTTTCCCCCGGGTTTTGTCGTTTTTTGCCATGAATTGACTTTACTGTATTTGCCGGGTTAATGCAACAAAAACCAGGTCAGACTTTTTTTCGCTTCCACCTGCCTGTCCGGAAGTATATGACATTGACGAGGCCGCCGACGATAACGCTGGCGGACATTGCCCAGCGGATGCCGAGAACGCCGAGGCCGGTATACTTCGGCAGCAGCCAGGCCAGCAGGATAGTAATAAGCCATGTATCGAGGATGCTGAAAATCATCATCATGGTGGTATCTCCGGCGCTCTGCATGGTGTTCATCAGGGCAAACATGAAGCCCATCATAATCCAGCCGGCGGCGGCGATGCGGATATACTGGACGGCAATCGATTCCAGCTCCGGTTCGGAGTTAAAAATGTTGATAATCGGTTTCGTCCATATCAGCATGACAATGATAACGAGGACGATGAAAGCTTCCAGGATGGCGACCGCCAGCCAGGCGCCTTTTTCGGCTCTCTCCGGTTTTCCGGCGCCAAGGTTTTGTCCTGCCAGGACACCGGCGCCGTTGCCGAAGGACATCGCCGGCATGAAGAAGAACATCTCTACCCTCTGGGCGATGACATGAGCAGCTAGGGCTGCCGGTCCGAACGGGGCCATGAGCACCTGGAGGATGAACTGGCTCAGGCTTCTCTGGATACCGCCTATCGAAGCCGGTATGCCGATGCGGATGATTCTCCACAGTATGCCGGG
>CAZOGR010000195.1:0-3139 GCA_964579355.1 uncultured Dehalococcoidales bacterium
AGGGTATGAACGTAGCGGGGTTTGGCGTCCGGAGCCGGGCGGTAGCGGATATTCGCCCGCCGTGCCTGGAAATCGCCGCAGTTCGAGCAGGAGCTGACTTCGAGCCACTCCTGGCAGCCGGGAGCCCACATTTCCAGGTCGTATGACTTCGTTGAACTGAATCCGATATCCCCGGTGCAAATCCGGACGACCCGGTAGGGAATATCCAGTTTGCAGCAGACGTCTTCGGCGTCGGCGGTCAGTTTTTCAAGTTCCTCATTGGATTTTTCCGGTTCGCAGAACTTGTACATTTCCACTTTATCGAACTGGTGTCCCCGCTTGATGCCCCGGGTGTCCTTGCCGGCGGACATCTTTTCGCGGCGGAAACAGGCCGTGTAGGCGGCGTAGTGCAGGGGTAATTCAGCGGCTGAGAGAATCTCGTCCCGGTGCAGGTTGGTGACGGGAATTTCGGCAGTGCCGACGAACCAGTAATCTTCCTCGGCGTCATGGTATATGTTATCGGCAAACTTGGGAAGCTGGCCGGCTCCGTACATGCACTCTTTCTTGACCATGTAGGGGGGGTATATCTCCCGGTACCCGTGTTCGAGGGTATGGAGGTCGAGCATGAAAGCGATGACCGCTCGCTGGAGGCGTGCCCCAAGCCCTTTCAGCACGTAAAAGCGGCTGCCGGAGAGTTTGACGCCCCGTTCGAAATCGATTATGTCCAGTGCCTCGCCAATTTCCCAGTGCGGTTTCGGGGTAAATTCGAATTTTTTCGGTTCTCCCCAGCTTCGAATGGGTTTGTTTTCGGTGTCGTCTTTACCGACGGGGACATCGGGCTGGGGGATGTTGGGTATCTGGAGGAGAAGTTCTTCGAGGCGGCTGTCCATCGATCGTACCTCTTCTTCGAGGTCGTTGATGATTTTCCGGAGTTCACGCCCTTCTTCGATAGATGCTTCGTCCTGTTTCCGTTCGCGGGAGGCTTCTTTCCGTTTGCGCCTCATTTCCTCCAGCTCGAAAACCTTGCCCCGGCGTTTTTCATCCAGTTCCAGCACCGTGTCAATCGGAGCTGAATCATGGCGGGCGCTGACGGCCTGCCTTACCAGGTCGGCGTTATCGCGAATGAATTTCAGGTCCAGCATTGTCGTTACCTCCAGTATTTTTCAGGAATATTCAGGCGGTGATGTAAAAAGCCGGTTCAGGAGGTTACCCTGATACGGCTTTTTCGTTTTTTTCTCTCTTGTACCGGGTAACTACGCCCTGTCCCTCAATTGCGGGAACAGGATGACCTCCCGGATAGACTGTTTGTCGGTGAGCAGCATGACGAGGCGGTCGATACCGATTCCCAGCCCGCCGGTCGGCGGCATGCCGTATTCGAGGGCGGTCAGGTAATCTTCGTCAATCGTCCATTTTTCCTCATCCGATTCCCGGCGTTCTTTTAACTGGTCTTCGAAACGCTCCCGCTGTAAAATCGGGTCGTTCAACTCGGAGTAGGCATTATCCACTTCGAGGCCGGCAATAACCGCCTGGAACCGTTCGACGACCCGGTCCTCACCGGGCTTGTTTTTTGCCAGCGGGGACATCGATACCGGGTAATCGAAGAGAATCGTCGGCTGAATCAGTTTCGGCCTGACGAAGGTTTTCTGAAGTTCATCGACCAGTTTTGCCCAGTTTTTATTCGGGTCGACCTCCATGTCGAGAGAGCGCATCTTTATCGCCAGGTCGGCTACCGTCGGATACTTAACGAAGTCGATACCGCTGTATTCTTTTACGGCGTCTCTCAGGGTAACCCGCTGCCAGGGGGGAGCGAGATTGATAGTGTTACCGTCAAACTGCACGGTATCGGTTCCCAGCACGTCGCGGGCGACCTGCGATATCAGTTCTTCCTGCATCAGCATGACGTCCCGGTAATCAGCGTAGGCCTCGTATGTCTCAATCATGGTGAATTCGGGGTTATGGGTGGTCGAAATGCCTTCGTTGCGGAAGACACGTCCGATTTCGTAGACCTTATCGAATCCCCCGACGATAAGCCTTTTCAGGTGGAGTTCGAGGGCTATCCGGAGAAAGAAATCCTGGTCGAGGGCGTTATGGCGGGTGATGAACGGGGCTGCCAGCGCTCCTCCGGCAGAAGCATGGAGTACCGGAGTTTCCACTTCAAGGAAATCACGTTCATCGAGGAAACGGCGGACAGCCGAGATAATCCGGCTTCGGACCTTGAACATATCTTTGACATCGCTGCTCGAAATGAGGTCGACATATCGCTGGCGGTATCTGACCTCGACATCGCTTACGCCGTGCCATTTATCAGGCAAAGGCAGGAGCGATTTCGAAAGCAGTTCGAAGCTGTCTACCCGGATGGTAGGTTCTCCGGTTCTCGTTCTCAGGATGCTGCCTTCGACGCCGATAAAGTCGCCGATATCCAGGTCCTTGAACATCTGTAACCGGTTTTCATCCATCTCCTTGAGATTCATAAACAAGAGCTGAATCTTGCCGGAAGCGTCCCGGATATCCATGAAGGCGCTTTTCCCCATCGACCGGTTTGCCATGATGCGCCCGGCAACCCTGACCCGGTCTTCCTTTTCTTCTCCCGCCTCGATTTCCCCGAGCAGTTCTACCGCCCGGGCGGCGGTATGGGTGCGGGCAAAACGGTTCGGATACGGGTCCGTTCCGGCCTGGCGGAGACGCTCGACTTTATCCAGTCTTTCCTGGGCGATACGTTCAAGTCTTGATGCCATGTTTGCCTCGTTTACTCTGTTTCGTCTTGCTGTTTACGGTTTTTGATTCTCTCCAGTACCTCGAAAATGATACCTATGACAAGTCCGGCACCGCCGACAATGCCGATACCCTGGATATACCAGGTATTGGCGTACTGCGGTATATAACTTGAGGCTGCCCGGTACAGGGCGAAACTGGCCAGAATAAAACCCAGACCGAAACCCAGAAGCGCGCCGTTCATAAGTGCGGTGTTTCTCATCAATCAATCCTCCTCGATTGTGATATGGATACTTTATGGTAGGCTACTTTTGAAACCTAGTCAAGAAAGGCTGACCGAAAGCTTTCGGGGAGTCGGGGTGAAGGCTGCCGACCATGCCTGAAGGGGCTGTAGTGAAGAAGAAGGCTGAAGAATATCCGGGGAGGTTTTGCGGGGTATAGTCAGGTG
>CAZOGR010000196.1:0-3063 GCA_964579355.1 uncultured Dehalococcoidales bacterium
TATTCATCGGCTCCGGCTTCGAAGGATACGACGCAATAGAATACCGGCAGGCTGACGGGGATTTTCGGGGCATTGATGGCATCGAATATCCCCATGACGTTGAGCTTCCCCTCCCGGGTAAGGCTGGCATGGTCAGCTAACAGAGCAAATTTAACTTCCATTTACTACGCTTACTCTCCGGTTTCACCGCTATTGTACCAGATTGTTCGCTCTTTATCATCGTTACTGTATCGATGCTTCTACTTAATCTTCGTTGTTCACCCTTCGACCGGCTCAGGGTGAACGGGAATATTAGCGCTCATGGTGAGTCTGTCGAACCATAGCGGTAATACATAATGCGTGTTTAGTGTTACCGCTAACAACCATGATTGAGTAGAACCGTATCGATATCTGGAACGCGACGTGAAAGAGCCGACCTGTTGCCAAATCGGCTCTTCAACTTAAATATGAGTAGTGTATATGGAAGCCGTTAACTCTCATCCTCACCTGACGAGGTTGTCTGAACATTGAAATATAATCAAAAAAAAAGTGAGTGTTCTCTGATAGAAATGACTGTATTTATTCGTAGAAATTCATAAATCCCTCTCAATCTCCCTCCGATAAATCGCGAGTCTGCGACTTTACAAAAGGGAGAGGCTGCATTGTCTGCCTCGCTTCCTACTTCCGAAGAGGGTTTTTTCGGATAGCCTCGGAAGTTGATACAGTATCAAGTGATATACATCAGAGATTCTCTAATATCCCATAGCTCGCTTCATATCCATATCAACCCAGACGTAGGTGGCGTGGAACGACATCTGGGTGAAGCCCATCGTCAGTTCGCCCCGGTAGTTCTGTAACCACGGCCACCACATCGTGTAGGTCATCGGTATCGGCAACCAGATAGCGGTGGCCTGTTCCAGGACGAAAGGTCCGTAAGCCTTAAGTATCGGATTGACTATTTCCGGGTTCCAGTAATTGGCGCCTAAAGTGTTATACCACTCCCTGGTAACAGGACTTTCGAAGTAAGACTGGTTATCTACGGCTTCGATACGAACTTCAAGGAATCGTGCCGGCCAGTGATTCGTTCCGGGCCTGGCTATCAATTCGTCATGGCTTCTGGCTCTGAAGACGCTCGTAAAGATGCTCGTTTCCATCGGGGCTATTTCCATATCGATACCGACATCAGCCAGATACGAACTTATCATCGACATGAAGTCCGCATCATTGCTCAGACATTGGACCTTTGTTTTGAACCCGTTTGGATAGCCTGCGTCCGCGAGCAGTTGCTTTGCCTTCTCCGGGTTGTAGGTAAACAGTTCCTGAACAGCAGTCGACTGCTCTTCAAGCGGGGTATACCAGATTTCATACGACGGAGTGGGCAGGAAAGGCCATCCCAGCATGACAGCGTTCCCCCGGTAGTAATCGTCAATCAGTTCCTGTTTGTTGACTGCCATATTCATTGCCTGACGTACCCTTATATCGTCAAAAGGAAGCTCCGGTTTGTCCAGCCTTCCCCAGATAAAATTGGCTGCACCGTAGGCCTTATCATAGAGAACATCCGGCGCCTGCCTCATCAACAGTTCCCCGTCTTCCCAGCTTACTCCGGACAGCGAATCAATTTTACCGGTACGGAAAGCTGCCTGCCGGGTGGATAAATCAGTGATGACAAAGCCTTTGACCGTGTTCAGATACGGCAACTGGTTTTCCGGGTGCAACGGGTCTTTTTCCCAGTAATCGGGGTTCCGGGTATAGGTAGCCGACGTACCAACGATATAGTCGAACAACATGAAAGGCCCGGCTCCGACCATTGTCCGCCAGTCGGTCATATCGCCGTAGGTATCGATAACTTCCCTCGGGTATATCCATGCCCAGGAGCCGGTGAGCAGCCAAACGATGCCAAGCTGTTTCGCCGGTACCTTGAATTCGACGGTATACTTGTCAACAGCCGTTATGGAGATGGGCCGGGCATCAGCATCGACCGAACCGGCATGGTAGGCTCCGGGTGTAAACCAGGCCCGGCTCCATGAATACACGAAATCGTCAGCAGTCATTTCTCTTCCGTTTACCGGAGCTTTATTCTGGAACCTGATTCCTTTGCGGACATTCACCATGATGGTGGTTTCATCGGTAATTTCCCAACTCTCTATATATATACCCTTCAGCACATCGGTTCGGCCGACGAAACCATTTTTCCAATCGATTTCACCGGTGCCTGCCGGTCCCTTTGCCCAGTCACCGACCATTGGATAGAGATGTACTAAATGGCTGGCCGTGCAATCGTTAGGGAAAATCTTTACCGGGTCGAAACCTCTGATATCGGATAACATGACCATATTGTGGGTTCCTCCGTACTTCGGGGTACTGACGGACGGTGAAACGGTCTCTTCCTCCGGTGTTGTTTCGGTTTGCTCCGCTTCTTTTACGGTTACGACGACCTCTTCGTTTCCTTTCTCGGACACCACTTCTCCGGTTGTTTCCTTAGTTCCGCAGGATATAACTACTAATACAAGAGCCATTAAACAAGTCAGCAGCGTAAAGAGCTTTCTATTCATTGTCTACTTCCCTCCCGATTCTATTTCGCTCGGAAATTCGGTGAAAACCCCTGACTATTATTCCGATACATCACCTCCTTACGATTGTTCTGGGAAAAGGATAAGAATTTACAAATACCGTATCCGGTGCATGAAACGAGGTGCGTTCAGCGAAAAAGCGGCTGGAAATACAAACGCCATCAGAAGAGAATAACGGTGCTCTTACCGATGGCGCTGCTTTAACATTTCAACCTCCATATCAGGAAGGTCTGAGATGGTAAAGTAAATTTAGAAGGAAGTGTATAGTAATCGCCATGGAATGTCAACAATAAAACATTTTCATTCTGTTTTAATTAATAGTATGTTTCGTTTTTTATACAAAAACAGGGATAACACGAAAACGAATCAGTGCAGGAAAATGAAAAATATGAGTAATCCATATCCGGTTGTTCGTTATACCTGAGCTACTCTGTTATAATAAGCCCATGGAAAAACAATTATTAGTATTGCTTGACGGTAATGCGATTATTCACCGGGCGTTTCATGCCTTTCA
>CAZOGR010000197.1:0-3048 GCA_964579355.1 uncultured Dehalococcoidales bacterium
AGTTCAATTTTCTTACTGTCGGTAGAGAACCCGATTTCCTCGAATAACCGGTACGTTTTTTCGCCGAAGAACAACCCTTCCGGATGGTCGATGAGGTCCTGATAAGATACGGAGGCTGTCGAGAAGAAATGTTGCGCTACCTCTTCGTCGCTGTTCCAGGGGAAGTTCTCCTCGTACCCCATTTTCCTTCCGAGCGTGTTCCAGATTTCCCAGATAGGCTTACTTTCAAAGAGAGGTTCAACAACCTTCTTTCGCAGCATGATATAGGGTTCGCAGAATGAGATGGCATAGGGGAAGCCGCCGATTCCTGTTTCCTCGAGGAAGGTCGAGGCAGGAAGAGCGTAGTCGGCAATCTGGCTCGTTTCCGTCATGAACGGGTCGATACTGACGAACAATTCCAGCTTTTTCCGGGCTTCCAGGAAGAGCTGGGTATCGGGGAAGGTGACGGCCGGATTGCTGCCGGAACTGATAAGCGCTTTAATCGGGTACGGTTTTCCGGAAATAATGGTATCGCTCAGCATCGAAGCTGAGCCATAGGGAGGAGTCCGTTTCCCGAAGTGATGGAAGACCGGATATTCGTCGTAGCCGAGGTTCGGCAGGTCAATCGGTACCCGGAGGTCAGCCAGCCGTATCTGGGGGCAGGTAACCCATCCGCCGGGGACGTCGACGTTGCCGGTGATTGACATCAGTATCGCGAAGGCCCTTTCATTCTGAAGGCCGTTTGCATACTGGTTCATGTGGCCGACGCCTTCCATGATACAGGCAGGCTTGGTGTTGGCGAAAATCCGGGAAATCCGCCTGATTTCGGCTGCCGGAACACCGCTGATTTTCTCCACTTTTTCCGGAGAATACTTTTTGACGTGCTCGCAGAGCTGCTCGAAACCGGAGGTATATTTCTCGACGAATTCCTTATCCCATAAACCTTCTTCGATGATGACGTTCATCATTGCCAGAGCGATTGCTCCATCGGTGCCGGGTCGGGGCTGAACGTAGATACCTTCTTTGGCGAGAGGAATTCGTTTTACATCGATGACAATCAGTTTAAGACCGTTTTCCTTGAGTCTCTTACGGATAATAGCACCATTAGGCCAGTAACTCTCTTCCGGATTATGTCCCCAGAGAATGATGCAGTTGGCATTCTTCGGTTCCTCAACCGGATAGCGGCCGAAGGTTATCTGGCGCGCCAGAATACGGGTCCTGAAACAAATGCCTTCCGGATTGAAGAAATTGGGAGACCCGTACGTTTTCGCAAACCTCTGGTTGAAAGCAGCCATTTCGAAATGCTCGACACCGACCCCGCCGGTCCAGGTGGCGAGTGTCGACGGACCATGTTTGTCTTTGAGTTCCTTGAGCTTGGCCCCGATTTCGTCCAGAGCCTGGTCCCAGGTAATTCTCTCGAAACGCCCGTTGACTTTCTTCATCGGGTACTTCAACCGTGCCGGCGAGTATACCCAGTCGACCAGCGCCTGTCCTTTGGGGCAGAGAACGCCGTCATTCAGCCAGTGTCCCTTAGTTCCTTCTACTTTGACCAGTTTGCCGTTTTCGACGTGGGCATCCACTCCGCAGCAGTTGATGCACAAACCACAGTCTGTCTTGATAACCTCCATTATGCTGACCTCCTCCTTTTTACCGACATTTTCGTTCACCACAATTCTGGTATATTTGAACGAAAATATTCTCAGTTCGTTTGATATATCGCCCATGGAATTCGATGGACTTCATGGCACGACCGGGTATCAATCCGGGCGCTGCCTCGCTTAATCCATAAAAGTTCCGTACCTGCATCGGTACACCCGGTTAACTCGTACTCATTGCCATCCGAATCATCAATACAAAAATAACCGGGGGCGGTATTCATAAGCTCATCACCGGTGTAAAACCGGATGTCCCACTGTTCGTTTAACAGGCCTCCACCAATTACCCGGTTACCCAGGAAAGCACCGATACCGGTGAGAAAACAGGTCGGGCAATAGATGAACGCCGGGGTCAAACTGATGTTATAGTTCGAAGAGTAATGGTAACCTGCCATCTCTGCATAAAGACTGGAAGTAAAAATCGGCAGTTTACTGTCTTCGGGTCTGATAAAAACTCCGTAATCTCCGTAAAGCATTACATCATGAATGGTACTGCTTGTCTCGCTTTTCCCCGTGAGCCACCAGTATTCGAAGGGGTTCTGTTTCCCGGAGAGCGGAAACCTTTCATCCGGCTGATTCTCGGAATCGAGGAAATCTTTGAAAGAAGACCAGTTCTGATAATTGTTAATCAGTTTAAAAAACAGCGAAACAGCCAGTTCCACGTGTTTCTCCAGCCTTTTGTCGTTTTTTAAATAGTACCAGTCACCGGCGGTTGCGTTATCCTTGTCTGGAATGTACCTGCAAATTTCGATACCGCCCGGAATTCGAGATTGTTTACCGAAAAATTCAATTTCCTGTCTGGTAAAAGAATCATGAATGGTTTCTTCTTCAGCAGATAACGTAAAAGAGAGCCTGCTACCGTTTTTCACGACCAGGGTCTGGAGGCCGTTAACAAGAATATTGATATAGGAACTCTTTTCGGCCAGGTCAGGGAAACTCATTCTTTTATTCATTTCGTTTTCAACGTCTATACTCGTTAAGCCTCTTCAGAAAGAGTCACAACAGACACTGCGTTCCTGTACTTTTATCTACCTGAGAAAATTTGATATAATCAGTTATGGGGAACTGGGGTTACCGAAATGACTATTTAGCTAAGAGAGGAGGTCTTTCTTAACGATAAAATTGGTTTCGGCAACCCCAGTTACACACAACCTAAGTAAAAAAAAGCGTCTCGGAAAGAGACGCTTTATTTTTGCGTTTTATAAGGTTTTCTCCTTTCCGAATACGGGAGGCGCAGGCGTTTCCATCGGCACCCTTGGTCCCGACTGCGTCGGGACACCGTTTGCATACCATACCATCCGGCTTAGGTAATACAAATCGAAGAATATTCAATTGTTAAGCTTCTGGTAGAAACTACAGCTAATATATCAAGTATTCACCAGTCTGTCAACTCGAACTGTCTTCCTCTGCGGGT
>CAZOGR010000198.1:0-3039 GCA_964579355.1 uncultured Dehalococcoidales bacterium
TGAACCGGAAGGCCCCTTCGGGGCCAAAGAAGCCGGAGAGGGGTTGACCAGCCCCACCGGCGGAGCAATCGCCAACGCTGTTTACAAAGCTTCCGGAGTGCGCATTAAAGACCTTCCGATTACTCCGGAAAAAATGTTCAATGCCTTACGGGAGAAGGAAAAAGGAACGAAATAAAAAATAACCGTCATTGATTTCCCATTCCGGGACATCCCGGAATCTTCGATTTGACATAAAGTAAAAATGTTAACGGAGGCTGTCATGAGTTATCAATGTCCGGTATGCAATAAGGTATCGTCAAGCCCGCGCGACCTGGTACGGCACATGATGGGGAGAGGGGATAAGGAACACCGGGATTGGATTAATTCCAGGGGGTTCAGTTATTCGAAGATGCTGTACGAGCAGTCGATATCATTCGGTGGAGAAGAATATACCCGTTTTGCAGAGGTACTGGAAAAGGAGACGGAAGTCGCCGTCTAGACTCGGTTTTTGAGAATAAGGGTTCCAGTAATCGAACAGCACCTTCGATAAATGGTCATTCGTGTTTCGCTGTACCGGAGTTCCGTCAGGGACGGGACAACTCGAATTGTATTCATTTTTTTCTTCTTCATTTACCCGCCCGTTCGTTTCGCAGGGCGGGTAAATTCGTGATTTTCACTGGAAGGCAGAAATCATTTATAATGTTTTCATTGGATTAAGTAACTGGAGGAGGTAGTTCGCAGTGGCCGAATCGATTTTCAGTCAATTAAATGCCCCGGACAGGATTTTAATGGGCCCCGGTCCGAGTAATATTCATCCCCGGGTACAGATGGCGATGCTCTCGCCGATGATTGGGCATCTCGACCCCTATTTCGTCAGGGTCATGGAAGATACGGTGAAACTCTTAAGAAAGGTTTTCCGTACCGAAAATACCCTGACCTTTCCCATCTCCGGCACCGGTTCGGCCGGCATGGAGGCGGGATTCTCCAATTTCCTCGAACCGGGCGATGTTGCCGTTATTGGTGTCAGCGGCCTTTTCGGACAGCGCATGGTCGATAATGCGGTTCGCTGCGGCGCCCGGGTGGTCGAAGTCTCCGCCGAGTGGGGGGATATCGTCGATCCGGCCGGTATCGAAGCGGCCCTCAAAGCTGAAAAAAAGGTCAGAATGGTAGCGGTGGTTCATGCCGAGACATCGACCGGGGCACTTCAGCCGCTTGAGGAAATCTCGAAGCTGGCGAAGCAGTATGGCGCTCTCTTCCTGGTTGATACCGTGACCTCTCTGGCGGGCACTGAGGTGGCGGTCGACGACTGGGGAATCGATATCTGCTACAGCGGTACTCAGAAATGTATCAGTTGCCCGCCCGGACTGGCTCCGTTTACCGCTAACAAAGAAGCTCTCGATGTCCTCGCCGCGCGAAAAACGAAAGTACCAAGCTGGTACCTCGACCTTTCCCTGCTCTCCTCCTACTGGGGAAGCGATAGATTTTATCATCACACCGCGCCGATTTCGATGGTCTATGCCCTCTACGAATCGTTGCGACTCATCGACGAGGAAGGGCTGGAAGAGAGAATTCTGCGTCATAAGAAACACGGCGATGCCCTCAAGGCGGGACTGGAAGCGATGGGGCTTGTCCTCCATGCCCGGGAAGGGTACCGCCTGCCTATGCTGACGACGGTCCGGATTCCGGAAGGGGTGAATGATGCTGCCGTCCGGAAAAACCTTCTCGAAGGCTTTAATCTTGAAATTGGCGGCGGCCTCGGGCCGCTTAAGGGGAAAGTCTGGCGCCTCGGACTGATGGGGCATTCCTCGACCGCCGAAAACGTGCTCCTGGCTCTGGCCAGCCTTGAGAAGGTCCTTACCGCTCAGGGATACAGGGCAGAACCCGGCGCGGGCGTGAAAGCAGCCGTCGAACAACTTGAAAAATAACAGGATGACCGGTGAATATGAGTAAATTTATCGATAAACTGAACAGGATTGCTAAAGGGGAAATCGCTCCTATCGGGTTTCGGCGCGCCGGTTCCGAATCGCTGAAAAAACGGATTCAGCTTGTGGCATGCCTCTCCGAACCGATTGGGACTGACGGTGCTGATGCGGTACTTCTGGATATTTCGGGGGAAACCGGTGCCTCGATGAATGTACCGGCAGAGACAACCTGGGGCGCCTGGCTGAAAAACGATGGCACCGGACAGGTGAAACGGCTCGAAGAGGCAGGGTGCGATTTCATGGTATTCTCTCCGGATACGCCGGTAACCCTCATTGAAGGTAAAGATACCGGCAAGGTTCTCGAAGCCGATATCGCCGCTCCTGATACGGTGATTCGGGCGCTGGTGAATTTACCGGTGGATGCGATTTTGATTTCTTTACCGGTGACCGCCGCCTTGACCTGGCAGGATGTGATGACGGTTCAGAAATTCGGTTCCTTACCCGGGAAACCATTATTCGTAAAAGTTGCTGCGAAACTGTCGGCCCGGGAAATCGAAGCCCTCTGGAATGCCGGCGTTAATGCCCTGGTTATTGAAGGCGACCTTGAAGAAACGGGTAAAGAGATAGAAAAGGCCGATTTCACCCTCAGGCGGAAAAACGACCGTACCGAACCGGTGCTGCGTCAGATTGACAGCGGCAGCTTCGATGACCTCGATGAAGAAGACGAAGAATAAGTAAGAAAAACGGACGAATCGGGTTATTTCGTGATTCGTCCGTTTTTTATTTCCAGAACTACTTCGTTGCTTAATGAGCCTGAGCTATCTGCCAGGACTTGCCTTCGGTAGTGATTGCCGGGGCGATAACCATTTCCGCTTTGTGCATTTCCCGGATGTTGGCGGCGCCGCAAAGCCCCATGGCGTTGCGGAGAGCGCCGACGAGGTTGTGGCTGCCGTTCGTTACCGAAGAAGGGCCGAACAGAATCTGTTCCAGCGTTCCCGAGGTGCCGACGTGAATACGGGTGCCTCTCGGTAGTGCTGCGTGAGGCGCGGCCATGCCCCAGTGGTAACCCCGGCCGGGCGATTCCTTCGCCTGGGCGAAAACCGAGCCAATCATAACACCGTCAGCGCCGGCAGCGATA
>CAZOGR010000199.1:0-3037 GCA_964579355.1 uncultured Dehalococcoidales bacterium
CCGCTCCAGGATACGTATACTTTTTTCATGAATGTAGTCCTTCAGTTCGTTTCTTTCAGCTCCCCCAGGTGCGAGGTATCGTTCAGCAGACTGAGAATGACCTGTTGCCCGTACGTGCTGACGATACTCAGCGAGGCATTATCGATTCGTATCTGAGTCCAGTGCTCCTGCCCGATACCGAGCAGCGAGCATATCATCGCTTTTATTATCCCCCCGTGCGTCACCACGAGTACCGTCCGGTCTTCTCCGTAATCGGCCAGGGAGGCGAGAAACGCTTCGGCGCGGCCGACGAAATCCGGGAATGTTTCCCCCTCGGGAAAGGCAATGTCAGTCGTGAAATTGAAAATCGACGCGGCGATGTCCGGATAAGCCTCTTTCAGTTCGTTGTACGTCATACCTTCCGCAAGACCGTAATTCATCTCCCGGAGATTGAGATTCTCCTGAATCGGTACCGAATGATTGTTGACGATAGCCCGGGCGGTTGCCATTGCCCGCGTTAAATCGCTCGAAAAAGCGGCATCGATTTTCTCGTCCGCCAGGCGCTGCCCGATTCTCTCCACCTGCCGGTACCCTTTTTCATTCAGGTCGATATCCGAGTGCCCCTGAATCTTGTGCAGGATGTTCCAGTCGGTTATGCCGTGCCTGACCAGCAGTAATTTTGCCAAAAACTGTCTCCCTTATGCGAAAAGTCCGTTGAAGGCGATGACCGTACAAGCCAGCAGCGTGCCGGTTTCCGCCATCTCGTTGATAGCGCCGTAGGTATCGCCGGTCAGCCCGGCGAATTTGGTTTTGAAGTACAGCGCGAGGCCGGTGACGAACAGCCAGACGACGAGCGGCAGAACGAGCCCGGCAATATAATAGTAACCCAAACCGGCCCGCCATGTCAGCAAAACCGCCAGCATTACTGTTATCACGGTTGCAATGACCAGGCGTCCGCGGGTCGCTGCGTCCTTGAAAGCTTTGCCGAGCCCTTCCTTGTGCGCGTAGGGGAAAGCCGATATGGCATAGGCCATCGACCACCTTCCCAGCACCGCCATCAGCACCAGCGCCGGAGCCGTCATGCCCGCCGGAATGGTGTTCAGGAGCAGGAATTTCATGACGAGCAGGAGGACGACGGCGACCATCCCGAAGGCCCCGGTGCGGCTGTCCCGCATCACTTTCCAGCGTTCTTCGGCAGGTTTGTTCCCGGCCAGCCCGTCGAAGGTATCCGCCAGCCCGTCGAGGTGCATCGCGCCGGTTATCAGCACCAGCGAAACGATGGTTAAGCCGTTCGCTATCAGCCCCGGTAGAAAAAGGTTGAAGAGCCAGTTCAAACCGGCCAGGATAAGGCCGATAATCAGCCCTCCGGCCGGAAACCAGACGGTCGAACGCCCGACATCCTCAGCCGTCTCGTTTTTCGGAGAAGGCAGACGCAGAACCGTAAGAAAACGCAACGCCGCCAGCAGTCCCATATTACCCCTCGCTCTCGGAAACACCGGCTTCACCAAAGGTGGACATGCCGGCAAGGACTTTCACTGCCGTCTCGCAGAGGAAAATCCCCAGGGCGGCGCCGGTGCCTTCACCCAGTCGCAGGCCGAGGTCGAGCAGCGGTTTCAGTCCCAGGTGCTCCAGCATATACTTGTGGCCGGATTCCGCCGAGACATGAGAAGCTATCATGTAGTCTTTCGCCTGCGGCGCCAGCGCCGCCGCGAGAAGGGCTGCCGCTCCGGATATGAATCCGTCGATGACGACCGGTATTCCCCGGGAAGCCGCTCCCAGTATCACCCCGGCCAGGCCGCCGATTTCATAGCCGCCGACTTTCGCCAGGACATCGAGCGGATTCGCGGCATCCGGTTTGTTGACCGATAACGCTTTTTCGACAATCGCTGCCTTATGAACGAGCTGTTCGTCGGAAATGCCGGTGCCCCGCCCGGTCACCTCGACCGGTTTCCTGCCGGTGAGAACGGCGCAAACCGCGCTGCTGGCGGTCGTGTTGCCGATACCCATATCGCCGGTAGCGACGATATCGAGCCCTTTCTTAATCTCTTCGAGGACGATTTCTATGCCGGTCTCGACAGCTTTTTCTGCCTGTCCAGGCGTCATTGCCGGACCGGAGGCAATGTTCCCTGTCCCCTTCGCCACCTTGCGTGAAAGTAATTTCGGATTTGCTTTCATCTCCGAGGCGACCCCGATATCGACAATGATATTCCTCGCACCTGCCTGTTGGGCCATGACGTTAATGGCAGCCCCTCCGGCGAGGAAATTCTCCACCATCTGGGCGGTAACTTCCTGCGGCCAGTTCCCCACCCCTTCGGCAACCACCCCGTGGTCGCCCGCCATGGTGACGACTGCCTTGTGGTTGATAGCCGGCGCCCCTTTTCGCTGGATTCCCGCTATCTGTATTGATAACTCTTCAAGCCTGCCGAGACTGCCCTCCGGCTTGGTAAGCTGCGCCTGGCGTTCCCGCGCGGCTTTCATGGCAGCCTCGTCGAGAGGCTTGATTGCACTGATGGTTTTGTTAATGAGTCCGGACATAATCTCTCCTTTATTAAAAAACAAGTAAAATTGATTAAACTAATAATAACTTTTTTACAGGCATAATGCAAGAGGGTATTTTTAAGGATAACAGACACTATGAATGGTATATAGTGGGAAAATACGAAATGCCATTCCAGCGAGATTTGTGATAAAGGAGACTCAGGATTGACCGCTTTTGCGAGCCATTCGTCAACAGAAGGCGAAGCAATCCATATCGAATTTCTGGTTTCTCTGGTGTATCGGGCTGATATTAGAGATTGCCGCGGCATCACGGTATCTTATCGTGTACGGGCACCAGAGGATGTCGTGATTCCTCGCAAAAACGTATGTGCGGTTTGTGACTAATCATTTCAAGCACAGGGCATTGAATGTCACGAGTAAAGAAAACAGGCAGACGGGTATCGATGATCGATTTCCTCTCCCTTGACGGGAGAGGCCGGGTGAGGGTGCATGAAAAGGTTCTGTTTGCAGGTGACTACTCAAACCGTTTTTGCGAGCCATTCGTCAACAGAAGGCGCGG
>CAZOGR010000200.1:0-3017 GCA_964579355.1 uncultured Dehalococcoidales bacterium
TCAATCGTTGGTTCCGCCTCTGCGGATACCGGATTGAAAGGAAAAAGACCAGCCGCCAGTACCAGGGTGATGATACATGCCGTGAACCGCTTGAATAGCTTCATCTCAACCTCTCCAACAAGCTTTCCCGGAGTCCTTGTTTAATGATAGTGCTGAATCCTTGCCGGAGAGGATTCCAGCTTAAAAGATACTATACTATCGGATTACTGATTTTTCAATATAGGGCAGGAAAGCTGACGGCCAACTGGCGGTGATACCAAGTGGCAATGGAGGTACTGCGGGAAAAAAGCATTCGGTGATATGGAATACCTTTGATAAATGATGTATAGTGAGAAAAGCACAATTTATGGAGCAGCTGTGAACGGTTCAACGATACTGGCGGTCGGTGATTCGTACCATTTGAGGACGGGGAAAGACTGGATTTACTACGCCGGGATGCCCTCGGAAAACGTCTTCTCAATCGTCCAGAAAAAGCAGAGCGGCTACCAGGGGTACGCCTGGAACCTGTTTTTCTCACGGAAGCAGACAGAAATCAGAATCGACGGCGTTCAGATATATATCGACAGTGTCGGCCCGGATGAAATAAGAATACGTGTCCGGTAACTTCCGGATGGGGAGGTTCGAAATGGGACTTTCACCTGAAGAACGAAGAAAGATTTACGAGGAAGAGAAAGCGAGAATCGAAGCCAGGGAACAACTGGAGCAGGAAAAGAAAGCCGGCTCTACCGAAACCGGTACCGGGCTTCAGCCGAATGCTGCCTCGATACTGTGCTACCTCGGCGGCTGGATAACCGGCATCATCTTTTTCATTATCGAGCAGAAGAATCGTATGGTACGTTTTCATGCCGCGCAGTCAATCATTGTTTTCGGTTCGCTGACGGTCGCCGGTTCGCTGCTCGACCTGATACCGGTTGTCGGCCAGGCGTTTTCAACCATCGTCTGGATAATTGCCTTCATTCTCTGGATTATCCTGATGGTGAAAGCCGCCAGTGGCGAGGTGCTGCGCCTCGGCTGGTTCGCTGAAACGGCCGACAGAATGGTCGGTTCGAGAGCATTTACACCGGATTCGGAGACAGCCGTTTCTGAAAAAGGGTCCGTAATCACAACCTCAGCACCTGTCGCTTCTGTTACCGAACGCCCCCGGCCGGTAGACGGAAAATCTGTATCGGCTTCAGCGGAGGACCTGGACAAGGTCATCGAAAGGAAAGTTGACGAGTTTCTCAACCGCAGCCGGGCAGGACGGATTGCCGGTTCGGCATTTGCAATTGCTTTCAGCATCGCCGCCCTGATATTCTTCAACTACTTTTATGACTATATTGCGTTTTATTCGTCCGATAAGGTCGGAGCGGTGACCGTCTGGACGAGAGCGCCCTTCTTTACCGACGATATCCGGTACTGGCTGCCGGTACTGACGGCGGCGCTTTTTGTTAACATTGTCGCCCATATCATCCTTATCATCTACGATAAATATGTTTTGCGCGAGCTGCTGATGACGGTTGTTGACTGTTTTTCTCTCGCTTCCGTCGTTACCCTGGTGACGGTGTTCCCATTCGATTTCAGCGTCATACCGGATGTTTCGGTGGGCAACTGGGTGGAGATAAGCGTGCGTATCACCCTGATACTGGTAAGCGTGGGAATAGGCATCGGTGTCCTGGCGCGGCTTATCCGGTTTTTGATTAATCTTCTCCGGGGTACGGCGACGTATCGAACGTAAGCCGGGATGCACGCATCTGTTGACGAATGGCTTGCAACAGCCGTCAATAACAGACCGCTTTTACGGGGAGCCCTGATAATCCAATCGTACCTAAAACTAAAATCAGGGCGACGTGGTAATCTATACACTCAGCCTGACAGGACAGTAACAACAAACAGGGAGCGGTGTTCGCTGCTCCCTGTTTCTTTACCGGTACCGTTTACGGTATGACCCCTTTATCCTTCAGCCTGGTGATATCATCCCAGGTATAGCCGAGTTCGAGGAGAATCTCCTCGTTGTGCTGACCGACTTCGGGAGCCAGGCTTTTAATTTCGGCAGGATTCTGCTTGAACTCAATCGGCGAGGTGACTGTTTTCAGTTTCCCGTTCGTCCCCGGCAGGTCGACAAAGAAGTTGTTGGCGATTGCCTGGGGATCGGTTATCACTTCATCAAGCGTCTGGGCGCGTCCGACGATACAATAATTGTCTTTGAACCGCATATCCCACTCTTTCATTGTTTTCGAGGCCATGACGTTTTCGATTATTTTTACCAGTTCCTCGCAGTTTTCGGTGCGGGCTTCCATGGTGGCGTATTTCGGGTCTTTTTCAAGTTCCGGGCGTTCGATTGCCCGGCAGAAGTTCGGCCATGATACATCTGACTGGAGCATGGCAAGCTGGAACCACCGGCCGTCCTTTGTCTGGTAGTGGTTCCATATCGGGTTCTGGGCTTTTGTCCGGTCATCCTTCGGCATGGGGCTGCCGGCGAGGGCTCCCTGGATATCGAGAGCGAGCGTCCAGACACCTGAACGAAAGAGCGAAGCCTCGATTTCCTGCCCTTTACCGGTTTTTTCCCGGTGGTAGAGGGCGGCCAGAACACCGGCGACGACGTGAGGCGCGGCTGTCCGGTCCATAACGCCGCCGCGCACCCGCGGCGGAATGCTGCCGATTTCACCGGTCATGTGCATCAGGCCGGTACGTGCCCAGCCGGCGGCGTTATCGAATCCCCGTTCGTCTTTATCCGGCCCGACCGTGCCGTAACCGCTGAAAAAAGCGTAGATGAGGGAGGGATTAAGCGCCGAGAGAGTTGGATAATCGAGCTTGAGTTTGGCCAGAGTGCCTCTCTCGTAGTTGGAGACGAAAATGTCCGCCTGTTTTATCAGCTTGTGGACGATTTCGGTGCCTTCCTCCGTCTTGAGGTTCAAGGCCATGCCGCGCTTGTTCCGGTTGAGCAGGGTAATGCCCCAGTCAATCGTGCAGTGTTCGAGCTGGACCGCCCGGAAAGTGCCCCTGATTTTTTTCGTTCCGCGCCACATCTCGCCGTCGGG
>CAZOGR010000201.1:0-3000 GCA_964579355.1 uncultured Dehalococcoidales bacterium
CGGCATGGTTGCCTTCGCGACAGTAAAATCGACCATGACATCAGCCGGACACTTTTCAAGTATCTCGCTGATGTTCGATGAGAGAGGTACCTCTCCTGATTCGTCGGGAAGTGCCAGTACCGGCTTCGAGGCCATAACATCGACCGCTCCGACCAGCCTGGTATCCGCATCACGGCAAACCGCGCTGACGATTTCCCGTCCGACCCGTCCAAGTGCTCCGTGCACAATGACCCGTACAGGTTCCATAGTTCCGCTCCTTTTTTAATTACCGACGCTTATTTCGGAAATTCTGGGAGCGTTGACCGGAACGATTGTCTCTGCCGGATTTAAACGGATAGTCTACCGAACCCGAGCTTTTCTCACCGCTCCCTGATTCACCGGTAGAATTGCTGAGTACTGCTTTCCTGGAAAGGTTGACCCTGCCGAGATTGTCTATCTCTATCGCCTTGACCATTATCTCGTCGCCGACCTTGACGACATCTTCAACGCTGCCGACACGGTAATCGGCCAGCTCGCTGATATGGACAAGACCTTCTTTGCCGGGCAGTATCTCCACCATGGCGCCGAAGTTCAGGATTCTGGATACTTTACCTGTGTAAATCTGTCCGACCTCGACTTCTTTGGTCATGCCTTCGATTATCTCGATTGCCCTGCGGGCAGAAGGCTCATCGGTCGAACCTATCAGAACAGTTCCGGAATCATCGATATCGATGGTCGTTCCGGTTTCTTCGATGATGGAGCGTATCGTCTTGCCGCCGGGACCGATGACGGTACCGATTTTATCAACCGGGATGGTCAGCTTGTAGACGCGCGGGGCATACATGCTGAGATCGGCGCGGGGCTGGCTGATGACGGCGTTCATGACATCGAGTATTTGCAGCCGGGCTTCTTTTGCCTGCTTGAATGTCTGGGCGATGATGTCACTGGAAAGCCCTTTAATCTTGGTGTCCATCTGCAGGCCGGTAATGCCCTGACTGGTACCGGCAACCTTGAAATCCATGTCGCCGTAGTTGTCTTCGGCGCCTTCGATATCGGTTAACACTACCCACTTGCCGTCATCGCCGGTAACGAGACCCATGGCGATTCCTGCAACCGGCCTCTTGATGGGGATGCCGGCATCCATCAGCGAAAGACTCGAAGCGCAGACACTGGCCATCGAGGTGCTTCCGTTGGAACTCATTACCTCGGAAACGAGGCGGATGGTGTAAGGGAAATCCTCGTCGGCCGGCAGAACCGCCTGGAGTGATTTCTCGGCAAGTGCGCCGTGGCCGATTTCCCGTCGGCTGGTACCGCCGATACGCCGGACTTCTCCGGTCGAGAAGGGCGGGAAGTTATAATGATGCATGAAGCGTTTTGTATCTTCTATGCCGAGCCCGTCAATTCGCTGCTCGCTTCGGGTGGAACCGAGCGTCGTAATCGTCATCACCTGGGTCTGACCCCGGTTGAAAAGGCCGGAGCCATGGGTGCGGGGAAGGATACCGACTTCGGCGCTGAGCGGCCTGATTTCGGTAATGCCGCGCCCGCTGACGCGGACACCCTTTTCAAGGATGTTTTTCCTTATCTCATTTCTTACGCTTTTATCGATGGCGCTGTAAATCTCACCGGAAGTGATGTCTTCAAGACTCTCGTCGACGTCCCGGCTCAACGCCGACACCGCCTCGTCACGTTCGCCTTTATCGGTATTGCTGAGGGCTTCCACCAGCCGGTTGCCGATTTTCGCTGAAACTGCTTCGAAAACCTCGGGAGCGACATCACCGGATTCGATTTCCTCTTTCGGCTTGCCGAGCGCCTGCCTGATGTCTTCCTGCAGCCTGATGATTGCCTGGTTTGCCTCGTGGCCCATCTGGATGCCTTTGAGAACGATAGCTTCATCAACTTCGTTGGCACCGGCTTCAATCATGACGACATTGTCTTTGGTACTGGCGACAACCAGGTCGAGTTCGCTCTCTTCAAGCTGGGCAAGCGTGGGGTTCAGTATCAGTTCCCCGTCGATATAGCCGATACAGACGGCGCTGACCGGCCCGGCGAAGGGTACTCTCGACATGCCGAGAACGGTCGAACAGCCGATGATTGATAAAAGGTCGGCATCATTTTCGAGGTCAGCCGACATGACGGTAACGATAAGCTGAATTTCCTTGCGCCATGTTTTCGGCAACAGGGGACGTAACGGCCGGTCGGTCATACGACAGGCGAGGGTGGCTTCCGTCGAAGGCCGCCCTTCACGGCGGATGTAACCGCCGGGAATCTTTCCCGCGGCATAGAGTCGCTCTTCGTAATCGACGGTCAGAGGCAGGAAATCCACCCCTTCCCTCGCTTCATTGGCGACACATGCCGTTACCAGGACGACGGTGTCTCCGTATCGGACCGTCACGGCTGCTTCAGCCTGCCCGGCCAGTTTACCTGATTCTATAATTAGACGCCTTCCGGCGACTTCACATTCAAAAGCCTGGGGTACTGCCAAATTTTTCTCCTACTGGATTAGATATATCCTGTTATTTTCTCAGCCCAAGTTGCTGAATAAGGTCACGGTATCTCTGAACATCTTCTTTCATGAGATAGGCAAGTAACCTTCTTCTCTGCCCGACCAGTTTTATCAGGCCGCGCTGGGTGTGAAAATCGTGCCTGTTCCGGACCATGTGGCCGGTAAGCTCGTTGATTCTCTCGGTAAGAATCGCTACCTGTACTTCGGTCGAGCCGGTATCACCCTGATGGCGGGCGAATTTTTCAATCAGTGCCGTTTTGCTGGTTTTATCCAAATTCTTAACTCCTGTGCAATAATGCAGTTTCTTTAATTTTTATCCTTTTACCCGATTATTGAGTATAACATAAACACATAATTATAGCACGAATCACCGGGTAAGGTACTGTTTGCTGATGGTTAATAGTGGTGTCATTGCGGATGAAGTGCAACCTGTTACGTTTTTCTCCCTTTTGTAAAGTCGCAGTCCATAGATTCCGTATCGCAATCGGAAACTCGCGATTTATCGGAGGGAGAATAAG
>CAZOGR010000202.1:0-2946 GCA_964579355.1 uncultured Dehalococcoidales bacterium
GTGGTTTCAAGGATTACCTTCGCTTCGTTGAGGACACCGAGGACGTCCATGAGGTACCGGCCGTTGAAGGCAATCTTAATCTCTTCGCCTTCGACAACGGCGTCGATTTCACCGACATCTTCGCCGACCTCTTCCGAGCGGGCGGAGATGGTGAGCTTGCCGGGAGCCGTTTCACCGTTGGCGTCAGCCACGAGACGAACGATACCGCTGCCGTCACGGGCGAATATAGCGGCTGTCCGGGTCGCCCTCTGAAATTCGGCAACATCGACGGTGACACTGGTAGCATGGCTCTGAGGAATGAGCTGCTGATACTGGGGGAAGGTGCCCTGGACAAGCTGAGAGACGAGTTCCGTTTTCTTGAGCCGGAACAGTGCCTGGCTCTTGTTCGGATTGATGGTGATATCGACCGTTTCATCGTCATCGCCAATCATCCGGTTCAGTTCAGTGAGGGTACGGGCGGGAATAATCACTTCGGCAGATTGCTCTACTTCAGCCGGAAGGTCTACCCGGTAGACAGCCAGACGAAAGCCATCAGCGGCGGCGAGGGTGAGAATGTTTCCTTCGAAGCGGGCATCGACACCGGTCAGGACCGGCCGTGATTCTTCGGTGGCAGCGGCAAAGGCCACATGGCTGACACCTTTGCGGAGGACGTCGACGTTCAGGCTGGTGCGGATGCCTTCGTTGATATCCGGTATGGGAGGGAAATCGCGGGCATCGACGCCGCTGATACGGGCTTCGAAACGAGCGCACTTGAGACTCAGCGTCTTTGTCCGCTCGGAAAGTTCCATTTCGATATTTTCGTTCGGGAGCGAGTTGACGAACTCGGTAAGAAGCCGGGCGGGTACGGTAATCGTTCCTTCCTGCTGTACATCCGCGCCTATCCAGTAACTGATTGCCATTTCAAGGTTGGTGGCGACGAGTTTCAGCCTGGACTGTTCAGCAGCCAGCAGTACATTGCCGGTTATCGGCAGGGTCGTTCTGGTTGCCACCGCCCTCCCGACAATGCTTAATCCCCGGTTCAATTCCGACTGGGAGCAGGTTAATTTCATTTTATCCCTCCATCAGTTACTGCTAATGATGAGTAGTATATACCAAATTGAACGTTCTGTTCAAGCTACAATATAAAGGTTTTTCGGTGGCAATGTAACCTATATATTGATAGTAAACGTGTCTTTATGTCTAGTTGAAGCACGATTTTCCCGATGGAAGTACCGGACGGTTACTTAAGAGAAACGAATACCGTACGGTTTTGGTTGAATGAAACGAGAAGAAAGAAGGTAAAGAGGTTAACGATAGTCATTGGCGGGTTACGCGCCGGAGCTTCAACCACCCTACTTAAAGATGACTTAGCAGAAAGAAGATGAATGTGATTATGTTAAATGTTCAAGGAGGTATCGGCGGAGTTCAGCGGCGGCGAGAGCGCGGTGGCTGAGGCGGTTTTTCAGTTCGGGGGGGAGTTCGGCGACGGTTTTCCCGAGCGAAGGGATAAAGAGAACCGGGTCATAGCCGAAACCGTGATTGCCAACAGGTTCGAAGGTGACACGGCCTTCCCAGGAACCGGAAAAAAAGAGGGTCGGCCGGCCGGGTTCGGCAAGAGCGATGACGCAGCGGAAGCGGGCGGTGCGTTTTTCTTCGGGAACGCCGGAGAGTTTCGCGAGCAGGTAACGGCAGCGTTCGGCATCGGAGGCGTTTTCGCCGGCATAACGGGCGGAGTAGATACCGGGTTCACCGCCGAGGGCATCGACCTCGATACCCGAATCGTCGGCAACCGTTAAAAGCCGGCTCTCGGCGGCCAGTGTTTCCGCTTTCAAGCCGGCATTTTCTTCGAACGTTTTCCCTGATTCCTCGACAATCGCGGTTATTCCCTCGTCAGCCGGTGTAACCAGCCGGAAAGGAAGGTCGTTAAGGAGACTGCCGTATTCTTGAACTTTCCCCCGGTTACTGGTTGCCAGGAGCAGCTTCCGGATTTCCGTCACGCCCGGCCTATTTCCAGGAAGCAATAAGGTCGTCGATAGGTATAGCAGCCAGGGTCATCGACTGGAGGGTGCCTCTCGAACTGAGTTCCAGGGCAATCTTGGTAATGGTCGTGTTACCGACCGTCTCGATAATATTGATAAAGTCATAAGGCCCGAGGACAGCGTACTGAGCGATTATTTTCCCGCCCATCTCTTCCACTTCCTTATTTACCTCGAGGATACGTTCCGGATTATTTTTAATCGTTTTCCGGCCTTCATCCGTAAGGGTCGTCATCATTACGTAAACTGCCATGTGCCTGTCTCCTTATAAATACATGATGTTAGTATAATATGTACGGTAACGTAATTGTCAAGATTATTACGACTCATTTTCCCGATATTTATTCGGTGTCAGTTTACGGGTACGGGAATAATGAAACCGGTCAATATTTCTCAATCCCCCTTTTCTCCTTTACAAAAGGGAGAAATCCAGGACAGGTTTCACTTCATCAGCAATGTCACTTTTTTCAACCTTATGCAGGCAGTACCTTTTTCCGGTATCCCGTAGTATCAGTAGTCAAGGCCTTTCCGGGCGAGGATGCCTTTATCGTAGGGATGTTTCACCTTACGGCATTCGGTAACCATATCGGCGGCTTCGACAAGGCGTTCGTCGGCATCTCTTCCGGTCATTATCAGTTCAACGTTGGCCGGGCGGTCGTTTATCAGCTTGATAACCTCTTCGACGGGGACAAGTCCCCAACCGGAAGCGACGCAGATTTCATCCAGCATAATGACGTCGTACCTGCCGCTCAGCATCGTTTCGCGGGCGAAAGCGAGCGCTTTAACCGCCTGTTCTTTCTCCTCCGGTTTGACATCAGAGGGATTCGTGAACGAGTTAAAGCCGAAGCGGGCGATTTTCAGTCCGGGGACTTCAGCGAGGAATTTCCATTCGCTGTAGGGGTAATTGCCTTTCATGAAAACGACGATGCAG
>CAZOGR010000203.1:0-2916 GCA_964579355.1 uncultured Dehalococcoidales bacterium
TTGACATCAATCATATCGGTTAAGGGTACCTTGAATCGACTGGTAGCGTATGTGTCAGCTCTTAACAGCCATTTCAGTACAGGGGTAACCAAGGATGTTTCTATTGTTGTCCCTGATTCGGGAGATGGAGAGACTCCTTATGCTGAAATAGAATTCACTCTGTATCGTTATCGGAGCACTGACTGATGGCCGGGAAGATTGTGAACGTATATATCGATGATACCAGTATTCGTCTCCTTGTTTACGAAAGCCGTAAAGTGACGAAATGGGGAAACGTGAAGCTGGAATCAGGTCTTGTTCAGAATAATGTGATTGCTGATGAGCAAAAAGTGGCAGAGGCAATTCGCCAACTCCTCGAGAGCCACGGGGTTAAAGCTAATAAAGTAAACATAGGAATCAGCGGATTAGGCTGTTTGACCCGGCCGGCTTTGTTCCCTTTATTGCCAAAGGAAGTATTACGTGAAGCCATTGAACGGGAAGCGGCAAGAGTCCTGCCGGTACCCCTCGAGCAACTCTATCTGTCCTGGCAGGTTATCCCTTCGTCTACTGAAAACACTGAAGCATTTATCGTAGCGATTCCGCGGAAAATCATCGATTCCCTTGTAAGAACGTTGCGACTGGCTAACTTGAAATTCCAGTTTTTGGGTTTAAAACCGTTATTGCAGGCAGGCACATCCAAAGAAGAAACTTCTGTAATTGTCGATATCCAGGAGAATGAATTTGATATTGTCGTTATCTCTGGCGGCAAACCTCAACCGGTACGAACAATGAGTTTTCCCGGAGCTTCAACAGCCTGGGAAGAAAAATTGTCATCTATCGCTGATGAACTGGAACGGACGATTTCTTTCTTCAATGCGAACAGTCAAAAAAACCCTTTGAATAACGATATCCCGTTGTTTGTTTCCGGTGCTGTCAATGACGCAGACGATACCCTGGCATTTCTTTCTGAGAGACTTGACCGTCAGGTTGAGCGTTTAGTGGCATCGGTCGATTGTCCTGAAGATATCGATACGTTTTACTACTCGGTAAATCTGGCCATGGTATACAACAGGATTCGTGAAAAAAAAGAACCGCCTCCTCTCGTAATTTCCCTGAATATTCTTCCGGAAGAATTCCATATAAAAGCTGTTTCGATGTCCCATATTCTACCTGTTCCTGTCGGGGTGATAATGGTCGGAGCGCTCCTGTTTCTCTTTTTGTTAACCCAAAGCATTGCAACTGAAAATAAGTCTGTGCAAGCAAAAATCGAAAACACGAACCTCTTGCTCGTACAAAGACAGGCAGAGAGTATTCAAGCAACCGCGAGAATCAGGGAATTGCAGGAATTCGTCGATGCCAATCAATTGTTAATCGGGAATTATACTGAAACGCTGGAATACATTGATGATAAGTCACAGAGTATTAACAGGTATCTCGATACGACGGTTTCCGGTATAAAAAATTTCGTGACTCTTCATCATATCGATTACTCCGATGAGAAGTTGACCATTCAGGGGCAATCAACCGGCGTTCTCCGGATCTCCACCTTTCTGAAAGAAATTTTTGCCCATCAGGTATTCAGTGATATTGAGTCGTTAAAGATAGTTGAAGATGATAACGACAAGATGATTTTTACTGTGTCTCCTGAATTCGGTACTGAATCGAAAAGCATTCAGGGAATTACCTCTGTCTTATCGCTTGTACCATCTGATGTCTCGATTACCGACCTGGACTTTCAACATGGCAAAATTACCGTTTCCGGAAAGGCAAACGGAGAAGAACCGGTTCTTTCCTTTCTTCATACGCTGGATGAACTTGGACTGTATTCGGAAATACATATACTAAGCATGATACTGGATGAATCAGAGGGGCTCGTCTTTTCAGCCACTATTGTAGTCGGAGACTAATATCATGGACTTACTATCAGTAATCAGAATGGCGGCGGAACGCGGGGCTTCCGATTTGCATCTGGTAGTCGGTGATAAACCGCAAATCAGACTTGACGGAGTTATGTGCCCTCTCGAAGACATTCCTCCTTTAACTCAGGAATATCTTGAAGATTCGCTGGGTCAAATTACTTCTGAGCAGGAACAAATCGATTTTAAAAATCACCATGAACTTGATTTTGGCTACTCGATTCCCGGACTTGGGCGAGTCAGAGGAAATGCGGCACGGCAACGAGGAACATTAAGTTTTGTTTTCAGGATGCTTCCTTCAACCGTTCCGGATATCGATGAACTGGGGCTGCCGAAAGTATGTAAGGAACTGGTCATGAAGAGAAGAGGATTCCTCGTTGTCAGCGGTCCCACCGGTAGCGGGAAATCGACGACACTCACGGCTATGATTAACTATCTGAATGCCAGGGAACATCGACGCATCGTCACTATTGAAGATCCTGTTGAGTATATGTATACGAATATTAACTGCATTATCACGCAAAGGGAACTGGGAAGTGATACGACCTCTTTTTCCGAAGCGCTCAGACACGTGCTCAGACAGGACCCTGATATCATTCTTGTTGGAGAAATGAGAGATGCTGAAACCGCCCTGGCCGCTCTTACTATCGCAGAAACCGGACACCTGGTAATGACTACCGGACATGCCCCCAGTGCTCCTCAGGCAGTCGAACGAATAATCGATTTGTTCCCCTCGGACGAACGTTCGACAGTACAGTCGAGGCTTGCCTCGCTGCTGATAGGGATTCTCTGTCAGACACTTATTCCCAGGGCTGATGGAAAAGGGAGGATTGCTGCGGTTGAAGTAATGCTGGCAAATCCGGCCGTACGAAACACCATCAGAGAAGGAAAGATACATCAGTTGCCAAATGTCATGCTGACGCACTCGCAATCAGGAATGATATCGCTTGACCGTCTGCTGATAGACTTCTATAAGAAAGGTTTAATCAGCCGTGAAAGCGTTTTTTCTTATTGTAATGAC
>CAZOGR010000204.1:0-2908 GCA_964579355.1 uncultured Dehalococcoidales bacterium
AGGTGGACTTTCACCTCGGTATCGATGAATTGCTTCAGCCGTTCCACAGGGTTCATCGTTGTATTCTCCTTCAGCGGTAATGTTTCGCTGACGAGTCTGTCAAGTTCCACCCGAAGCATCTCGTACAGTATCTCTTCTTTATTTTTATAGTAGTAGTAAATGTTGCTTGCTTCAAACCCGCATGAAGCAGCGATGTCCTTCAGACTCGTTCCTTCGTACCCTTTTTCCCAGAACAGCTTCCGGGCTGTTTCGAGTATCTCCTCTTTCTGAACCTGAAACTTATTCTTTTTCATCGGATTGATTGTATCAGTATAAGTAACAGGTTATCAACACTATTTGTATTAAATCGCAAATACAAGAATACCGTTACCCTGTTTTCCGGTAAATATTTAATCTTGTTATATTTTTTTAATCATGTTATAATTTTTTATAGATAGTAAAATCAGAGAGGGATGAAGAATGGCGACCCGGAAAAAAATATTTTACGGCTGGTGGGTTCTGGTTGCTCTCGTCATCGTCGGCGCTCTCGGACCGATGACCCGTTACAGCATCCCGGCTTTTTTCCCGATTCTTGCCGAGGAATTCGGCTGGTCCCGTTCCCTGATTGGCACTGCTCAAAGCATCTCTCTCTGGGTGTATTCATTCTTTTCGATACTTACCGGCCTTATGATAGACCGGATTGGCGGAAGAAAAACCATCCTGATTGGCGGCGCTGTCTGCCTGGCCGGCTGGCTGCTGCTGTCGTCGATGGATTCGGTTTGGCAACTTTTCCTTTATTATGGTTTCGTTATGGGTGTCGCCATCAGTTTTACTCATCTCGTCTGCGTTCAGGCTGTTTCGCGTAAATGGTTCATTTCCCGTGGCGGACTGGCGGGTGGTATTGTCGGCTCGGCTTTCGCCGCCGGCACCTCGGTATTCAGCCCGCTCCTGACATCGCTGGCTTCTGAATTCGGCTGGCGAACCATCTCGATGATAACGGGTATTGTTTCAAGTGTTGTCATCATTGCCCTTGCTTATTTCGTTATCCGGGATACTCCGGAATCAATCGGCCTCCACCCTGACGGTAAACAGATGGAAATCACCGAACCGAAAACAACCGGTAAGGGAGATAACCGGGAACTGTTCAAGGCGTTGAAAACACGAAACTTCTGGCTTCTCTTCATTTCCTACAGCCTGACCGGTATCGTCTTTAACGGAATAATGGGGCATCTTGTCGTCTGGGGTGTCGATTCAGGCAGCACCGCTGCCGCAGCCGGTATATTCATTACCCTGTTCAACGGGCCGTCAATAGCCGCAAGAGTGCTGGGAGGCGCAATGGGCGACCGATTTGGTAAAAAGAAAATTCTGATAGTCGGCACAACATTATCTCTCGGTGTTGTTCTCGCAGGATTACTCGGTATCTCTTCACCGGTAACGCTGGCTGTTTTTACCATCGTTCTGGGGCTGGCCGCCGGATTCGCCAATACCCTGTTCGCTCCCTATCTGGGTGACCTTTACGGAAGAGAGAATGTCGGTTCGCTTTTCGGTATACTGACGCTTGGCTGGGGACTTATCGGAGGCGTCGGGCCACTCCTCTGGGGGTGGGTTTACGATTTAACCGGCAGTTATACGAGTGCCCTCGTTCTGTCATCGGTATGCTATGCGGCGGCTCTCCTCGTAACATTCTTTGTACGTCCGTCTCCGGTTACAAACAGGGTCAGTGTCCGTTTCGAAAACCCGCCGGAAGAATCCGATATCCGTGTCAGCGTCCGATAAACCGATACTTACCCAACTCCGCTGAAGAAAGAACGTTTTCTGATAGTATTCATTTCGAATGAGACCATCATGACTTCGGTAATCCGGTCGTTGAATACCGGAGAGTAATCAGGTATAATCGAGTCGTTACTGATTATTCCGGTTTTGTTCATGTCCCCGGAGTCGAAGGATTTCATGCACGAACTTAGCATCACACAGAATATTCTCTCAATCACGCTCGATAACGCCCGAAAAGCGGAAGCTTCGAGAGTGTCAAAAGTGAATGTCGTCATCGGAGAGATGTCCGGGATTGTCGGCGAGTGCGTCGAGTTCTATTTTAAAATAATCAGTAAGAATACGCCTGCTGCTGAAGCGGACCTGGCGATAACGAACATTCCAACCCTGCTGAAATGTCAGAATTGCGGTAATGAGTATCCCGCGAGTGAAAACAATTGGACATGTCCGGATTGCGAGAAGAAAGATTTCGAAATAATCGCCGGGCGTGACCTGTATATAGAAAGTATTGAGGTGGAATAATGGCAATAAAAGTTATCCGGGTAGAGGAAGATATTTTACGGGCAAACGATGAAATCGCAAAAAAGAACGAACAACTGTTGAATAAAAAAGGCGTGGTGATGATAAATGTTATGTCATCTCCCGGTGCCGGTAAAACGACAACCCTGCTGAAAACAATCGAGAAAATGAGAAATAAAACAAGAATCGGCGTCATCGAAGGCGATGTCGCCTCCACTGTCGATTCGGAGAAAATCGCCAAAGAATCAATCCCCGTTATCCAGATTAACACTGCCGGAGGCTGTCACCTCGACGCCAACATGCTCGAACACGCCCTTCAGGATATGCCGCTCGATGACATCGACCTCCTGTTTATCGAAAACGTCGGTAACCTCATCTGCCCGGCCGGTTTTGCTCTCGGAGAAAAACAGAACATTATGATTTGCAGCACTCCCGAAGGGCACGATAAACCGTATAAATACCCGAACATGTTTACCCAGGTATCCGTCGTTCTGGTCAACAAAATGGACATTGCCCCTCTGCTGGATTTCGATATGGAGGAGTTTCAATCCGCCGTTAAAGGCCTTAATCCCAATGCTCTGATAATCCCGATTTCAGCTAAAACCGGCGAAGGTATGGATGAATTCTGTAAATGGCTGGA
>CAZOGR010000205.1:0-2907 GCA_964579355.1 uncultured Dehalococcoidales bacterium
TTTCAACCCGGTTCAATTTTCCCGTGTAGTCGAAAAGCGCCTCTTTTACCGACCCGGCGTCATCAGCGTTATCGATTGCCTCCAGCGCCTCCCGGTAAATCCGGTTCGCGGTACCCTGGCGAACCTCGACCGGACGGACTTTCTGGACAAGACGCTCGATGTGGTCTATAGCATTGATTTTCTTCTGGCAGAACAGGTATGCCGAAATAAGCTTCGGCCACGGGGCGTCGTTCCCCAGCCGTTTGAACGTCGTCATCAGGCCGTAAAATTTCTTCTCGGACACCCCGACCTGTACCATTTCGATGTTATAACCGAGTTCCCGGATAATTTGCTCCTGGGTCCTGGCGTAGTAGCCGAGCCTGCACGTCCCGTAACTCCCCGGCATGACGAGCGTATCGGCGCCGAGTTCGGCGTTTTCGATAAGGTTTCCCAGCGTCATCTTGAAGGGCATGCATAATCCCTCCGGAGCGTATTTTACCCCCAGCGATAACGTCCGTTGTGTGTTCAGCGGCGGCGGCACATAATCGACATCCAGCCGCTTGAACAGCGCCTTGAGCGGGATGTACAGGTTACCTAGGTGAGGAATTCCGACGCGCATGGCGTAACCTTTGCTCTCTTTCTCCGGGATATCATATCGGTGAACGCCTCCAGCCGGGTCACCACCCCGGCTTCGGCCGTATGTTCTTCGAGGGTCAGGCACATGAAAGGCACGGATTTTTGCGAAACCGAATAGCGGCGCACCATGTCCATCAGCAGCGAATCCGGGCCGCAGCCGAATGCCATTATCCCGATAATACCGTCTGCCCGGTTATCGAGGTAATATCCCCCGGCTCCCACCACTTCGTTTTCGTACGTCCAGTAGGCTCCCCCGGTAACCCGCTGCACCCCGGCTTTCTGGCCTTCGTACGGCACCATCTCCGGGGTAACGACGGTGTTACCCATTCTTTCGAGCCGCTGGATGAGCCGGTGATTGACGAACGTGTCATACATCATGTAAGGATGCCCTATCAGCGCTACCGTTCCCGTACCGGCGCCGGAAGGCTGCCGGACCGCTTCTGCGGCTGCCCCGGTACCCGGATACAGCCGGGCGATAGCCTCCACCGGCGTGATTTTTTCCGTGTGCATCATCTGCCGGTAATCGAGAAACGCCTGCCAGGCGGCCCGGGCGGCGTTTCTGACCCTGACCGGGTTCATGTCGATATGCCTGCCGAGGCCGTAGATGTCCCGGTAGAGACGGTTTTTTCCTTTGTTGACATCGATTTCCACTTCCAGCAATCCGGGAAGCTCGGGAATGACCGCTTTCGTCATGTCGGGCAACCCGAGAAATTTCGAGCAGTTATAAACCCTTCGTTCCATACTCCGGATTGCCGGGATAAATATCCTGTCGCAGGTATCGGTCAGCCAGAGGACGTGGCCGAGGAATACCTTGACCGGCAGGCAGGTATCGGCAACCACGCGTGACGAACCTCCGGCAAGCATGACCTGCGTTGTCGGGGGGGAAACCACCACTTCCGCTCCGAGGTGTTCGAAAAATGTCTTCCAGGCGGGGAAGTACTGGTAATAGAGCAGTGATCTGGGGATGCCAATCCTCATCGTATCATTCACGCCGGAAAATAAGTGAACGGGGTTCCGGCGAAATCAGTCCTCCTGATAGTGCCGTGCGGGCGGGAGCTGTTTCTACCGCCCAGAGCGAAATTCATCGGTAATCCGGGCCTGCAAACCGGTGTCGGCAAGCACCTCGGCGACCGTCATCGCCATCGCTTTCGCCGCATCCAGCATTCCCTGCATGCCCCGTTCCGAGGCGGCGGCTGTCGCGAACTCCGGCGAGTGTATCAAAATATCCGGTTCGGCGATGGCGACCATCGCATGAATGCTGGGAACTATCTGGCTGACGTTGCCCATATCGGTGCTGCCGAAAGCTTTGTCGCCGCTGGTAATGGCGGTATCTCTGCCTAACTGCATCATGTTTCCGGCGAAAAGTCCGGCAAGCTGAAGGTTATTCAACATCGGCAGGTAACAGACTTCGTCCCATCTATACCTCAATTCGGCCCCGGTCGCCTCGGCGCCGGCCCGGAAACAGCGCAGCACTCTCTCTTTCAATTCTTCCAGGTAGTCGCGCTCGGCGGCGCGGACGATAAACGTCCCGGCGGTGTAGGCCGGCACCACGTTCGGCGCCTCGCCTCCGTGAGTAATAATACCGTGAATACGGGAGGTATCGCGGATATGCTGGCGCAGGGCGCTGATGCCGTTGAACGAAAGAATCATTGCGTCCAGGGCGTTGATACCTGCTTCGGGCAGGGCAGCGGCATGGGCGGGTTTGCCGATGAATTCAACGTTGATGTTCTGGCAGGCCAGCGCTCCCGTGGTGGCGGTATCCGCCGTCGAAGGGTGTACCATCATCGCGAAATCGAGGTTGTCGAAGGCTCCCTTGTCCGCCATGACTATCTTCCCGCCATACAGTTCCTCGGCCGGCGTCCCGATGACCGTCACCGTTCCCCCGAATTCATCCGCCGCCAGTTTCGCGGCTGTGATTGCCCCTGCGGCGCAGGTGGCGATGATATTATGGCCGCAGGCGTGCCCGATTTCGGGCAGGGCATCATACTCGGCAAGCAGGGCAAATTCCGGCTTGCCTCTTCCATAACTCGCTTTAAAAGCCGTCGGCAGGCCGCTTATCCCGCGCTCAATCCTGAAACCGTTCTTTTCGAGAAAAGCGGTCAACCATTCGGATGCCTGGTATTCATTGAAACCCAACTCCGGATTGTCGTGAATCCGGCAGGCCAGCTCGCGCAACTCCCGGCTTCGGGCGTCGATATCCCGGATAATCGATTCTTTCAGTTTTTCTGTTTTCATAACTCACACCTGACGGCTGCGATATGTTTCATTATAGCCCAATGAAAAATACATTAC
>CAZOGR010000206.1:0-2884 GCA_964579355.1 uncultured Dehalococcoidales bacterium
ACTGGACGGGCGGTTTCGCCGGCTTCATCAGCATGCTCACCGGGAAACTCGCCGAACGCTGGGAAATGCCGGACGATGAAACCCTCATCTACCATATCCGCCCCGGCGTTAAATGGTGGGACAAAGCCCCCGCCAACGGCCGGGAACTGACCGCCGATGACGTCGTCTGGAACATTAACCGGCATTTTGAAGCCCCTCTCTCCTATCTCTATAACTCCTATACCACGGTCGGTAAAGCCCCGGTTTCCGCAACTGCTCTCGATAAATATACCGTCGAAGTCAAGGTTCTCCCCGAGTGGCAGGGACTCATGGCAACGGTTGTCGGCGACTTCGTCTGGCTGCTCTGCCCTGATGTTATCGAAGCCAATAACGGCGAACCGATGAAAGAATGGAGCCAGTTCATCGGCACCGGCCCCTACATGATTGACGATTATGTAACGGGCAGTTATGTTACCTATGTAAAAAATCAGAACTACTGGCAGATGGACCCCCTCAACCCCAAGAACCGGCTTCCCTACGTCGAGGGCATGAAGGAACTCATAATCACCGATACCTCGAGCCAGCAGGCCGCTTTCCGCACCGGCCAGCTCGACCATATCGCTCTCACGAACTGGGAAGATGTCGAACTGATGAAATCGCAGCATCCCGAACTCCAGATGAAAACGTCTCCCGCCTCGAGCATCAACCTCATCTGGCCGAGGCTGGATAATGCGGATTTACCCTTCAGCGATATCCGGGTCCGTTACGCCATGAACCTGGCGGTCAACCAGCGGGAAATCCTCGAAGATTACTACGGCGGCTACGCCGATATCCTCGGCTGGCCGTATCCTAACCTGCCCGTCTTCAGTAACGTCTTCACCCCCCTCGAAGAACAGTCGCAAATTGTCCAGGACCTCTTCGGCTATGACCCCGAGCGGGCAAAAACCCTCCTCGCCGAAGCCGGCTACCCCAACGGTTTCAAGTTCACCGTCGACTGCGCTTCGCTTCATAGCGACTACCTTTCGATTGTTCGGGAATACCTTGCCGATGTCGGTATTACCATGGAACTCTCCAACCTCGAATGGAGCGTCTACATGAGTGTCTGGATGGGCGGGACCTATAAAGACGCCCTCTGGGCGAACGACTACGTCGGCAATGCTTACCGCATGATGTGCATGAGCTCGGCCAGTATCTGGAACTACAGTCGCTGGAACCATCCGAAGACTGAAGCGGCTGTCCAGCAGATTTCCCAGTACCTCGGCAAAGACGATACGATGGTCGCGAAAGTTATGAAAGATATCGGCCCCTGGGAACTCGAACAGGCGGTCCCGATTTACCTGCCCTCACCGTATTCGTTTACCCTCTGGTGGCCCTGGCTCCAGAACTTCTACGGCGCGACCGGCGGCGGCGGCTACTCCAACCTCGACGAATACATCATGTACCTCTGGATTGATACCGACATGAAAGCGAAAATGGGCTACTAGCCTCGCTCCTGTTCTGTGCATCATAAAGCCGGCGGGCATCCCGCCGGCTTTTTCATTGCCGATTGCCCGCCCTTCGTTTTCATTGTAATATTAAATTACCCGTATGGTTGAAAGAGTATCGTGAACAGACTGCCCTTCTTTGAGTAACAGTAACCGCTACCGGTTTATCATATTCGCTAACGTTATCCTGGTTCGCGCCTGTGTTGGGATTATCTGGGCTTCCGCCGGTCCCCTTCTTCCTCTGTTGATTGAAGAATTCGGCATCAGCCGGAGTACCGCCGGCTGGTTCGCCTCTATCGGCCCGCTCACCATTGCCGCTGTTTCCCTGCCGGTTAACGCCCTCGTTAACCGCCTCGGCCTTAAGAAAATGTTCTCTATCGGTTCTTTTTTTCTCGCCCTCGGTATCCTGGCTTTCTTTACCGATAGCTTTATCGCCATACTCCTCTTCCGCATGTGCTTCGCCGTCGGTACCTCTATTATCGTCCCGGTTGCCACGGCTATCACTGCCGACTGGTTCAGCAGCCGCGAACTTCCTGTCCTGAACGGCTTCGGTATGAGTTTTGTCAACCTCGGGAACGGCGTCGCCTTTGTCGCCACCGTTCCTTTAGCCACCCTCCTGTCATGGAAAGCCCCTATCATTATCTACGCTGCCTTCGCCCTCGTCTGGGCTGTCTGCTGGGTGTTCCTTGGAAAAGAAAAAACACGAGACCCGGAACCGGTAGAGCCTGACCCCTCGGTCATCCTCGAAAAACGTCCGGACCTGACCTTCAAACAGATTTTAACCAACCGGACAGCTCTGCTGATGACCCTCGCCGTTACCGTCTCCTGGGCTTTGGGAAACGCTATCGGCTCCTGGCTGCCCGATTACTATTACACCGTCTTCGGTATCCCTCTCGATAAAGCCAGCAGTATTCTCACTGCTTCGACGGTCGGCGGAACGATTTCCTGCTTCGTCGGCGGTGTTCTCTCCACCCGGCTCGGTCGGAGAAAACCGTTCCTGATTATCTCCGGATTAGGTACCGGTTTAGCGGCTCTCTGCGCCGTCCTTTTCAATATTCCCGCCGTCATGTATCTCAGTGTCGCCCTGTTCGGCATTTTCGGGGCCATCCATGTCTCCAGCCTCTTCACCATACCCATGGAAATGCCCGGTATGTCGGTTCGCTCCGGCGTCATCGTCATCGCCATGATGCAGGTCGGCGGTAACTTCGGTAACTTCATCAGCCCGCTCGTCACCGGCGTCATCGTCGATGCCACCGGCTCCTACCTGACCGCCTTTATCACGTTCGTTATCCTCTCCTTCGGCCTGCTCGTAGCGGGAATCCTGATGCCTGAAACCGGGCCGTCCGCCCGTAAAATGGCTCCGGGGGTTTCTTCGTGAACAACGGCAGCTCGTACCGGTTCGTTATCTTTATCAATATTTT
>CAZOGR010000207.1:0-2863 GCA_964579355.1 uncultured Dehalococcoidales bacterium
TAAAATCTACGTCCCCGCCACCGAACAGGCAATCTGCCCGAGGATGAAACTGATTACCCTCGACACTGTTCTCTGGTCGCTCGAAAACATGCAACATAAAATCGTCGTTCCTGAAGATATCAGGGTAAAAGCGAAGCGAGCCGTCGACCGGATGCTCGAACTGCCGTAGCCGGTGAAAACAATAGCATCAGTTACGGCTGTTCTCAGTTTTTCCGGTAGAGCTTTTTCCAGGGTTCTTTCTGATACTGAAGACAGTCACGGACAGCCGCCTTGAGGGTATCGGCTGCAATGAGAGCGCAGTTCTGATTTTCTTCAGGAAGCCCGCCGAAGGCATCGAGGATATCCTGCTGTTCTATCTGCCGGGCTTCGTTGAGGGTCTTACCCTTTGCCATCTCTGTTACCAGGCTGCCGGAAGCAACCATTGCCCCACAACCGGTGGTAGTAAAACCAGCCTCGACAATGGTATCACCCTGTACCTTCAGCCACATCTCCATCGTATCGCCGCAGGTGCCGTGAACCTCGGCATGCCCGTCGGCGTGGTCGATACTGCCAACGTTCTTCGGCTCCAGGTTATGGTCGATATAGGTTTCGGAGTATATTTCCCTCATTTTTTCTCTCATCAGCCGCTGAAACTTATCCCAGGCACTCGCCATCATTTCCTCCGTAGTACTGATTATCAGATTTCGTATTATATGTTCGGAAAAACCCTCTTCAATGCCGCCGCCAGCCCGTTATTCTCGACATCGCCGGTCACGAAATCGGCAATGTTTTTCAGTTCATCCGGGGCGTTACCCATGGCAATACCAAGCCCGGCACCCTCCAGCAAAGGTATGTCGTTCGTGCCGTCACCGATAGCGATGACCTCTTCCCTGCTGACACCGAGGTGTTCGGTCAGGGCTGTTAAAGCCATCCCTTTGGAATTGCCTTTAGCGGTAATGTTTATGAATCGGACACCCGGCACGACTACCGAAGAGGTCGAACCGATACTTAACTCGCTTTTCAGGGACTCGAAGAGTGACAGGATTTCCTTCTCGTCGGCAACATCGATGACCACACAGGCAAGGATTACCGGCTCCCGTTCGATAATTTCCCGCAGATCGGTGACGTCGTACGGAAAACTCAGCAGCTTGCTGTGGCTGTCAGCCAGGTCATCCTGGCGCTCCACGTAGAATCCGGAGTGTGAAAACAGTTCGAGGGCAAGGCCTTTCGGGACAGACAGGTTATATATCTGTTCAAGAAGGTTTTTTGCGACCGTATTTCCGTAGACGGTTTCGGACAGCGTTGAGTCGGTAATCAGTGCCCCGTCGAAGCAGATGTGAAAGCCATCCATATTCAGACGTTTCAGGAATTTCCGGCAACCGCCCGCCGGGCGACCGGTACAGAGAGAAATTTTCACTCCCTGCCGATAAAGTTTTTGCAACGCCTCCACATCGGCATCAGCCATTTCACCTTTGCCGTTTGCCAGGGTACCGTCGATATCAGTTACCACCAGTTTATAATCTATACGCATAATAATTGACTTGCCTGACTGTCGATACCTTCGTCAGGCCTTCGACTCCTGTGGATTATTTGTAATATGGATACCGCTAGACCGTCAAGTCTCTCTTTTGAAACAGTACCATGGAGACGACAATAAAGACAACACAGTAAACAGACAAAGTCACCGAGGCATCAAGTACCGAGGGAGTGACGGCAGCCGACATAAACGACCCCTGTGAAAACACGTTAGCCGGTAAAAGCGCTTCGACATTCGGGCTTACCAGATACCTTGGTATTTCAGCCAGCCACCCGCCCGCCTGAGAGAATATTCCTACGGCAATCGCCTCGATGAAATAAAAGCCGAGACCTCCACCGATACCGGCAATAGCCGAGCGCCCCAGAAAGGCGAAAAAGGCAGCCATCAGGATATAGGGTAGCAGCGTGAAAAGCGTCCAACCAAAATCCTCGAACAGGCCACCGACATAGGCAGCGGTCATGAAACCCCAGTCGGTACTGCCAATCATGTTGGCAATAATAAGCGCCAGGACGAAGCCGAAAATGAAAGCGATGATTAGCCCGATAACCGCCACGACGATAAAGGATACCAGCTTCGATACCACGAAATAGTACCGGATGCCGTTCCTCGCCATTATCTGTCTGACGGTACCCCATCCGTATTCGTTACCGATGGACGATGCCACCAGGATTATCAGCAGCAGCGTCAGGATATTCCCGGCAGATGAAAAAATCATATTGAAGGCATCAGGAAACTGGAGGGAGGTACGGATGGAACTGATGACCGTCTCCGGCATCCTCTCCGGCGGGCTGGAGGTTACCCCGTAGGTGGCGAAGAAAATCAGGCAGAAAAAGGCCGCCATTACCAGCACCAGAATCCAGGTCATCCTTCTTTTTCCAAGTTTATACAGTTCGGTCTGAATCATCTTAACCATTCGCCTTCTCCTCGGTCATCTCCAGGAAGAATTCCTCCAGCGTATCTTCCTGAGTTTTCATCTCCGTTAAATAGACGCCTTCCCCGGCCAGGGCGGCACTGACATCAGCGTACCGTTCCGGCTTCACGCCGAGATAAATCGTCAGGTCCTTCCTCTCGAAAGAAGTAATCCAGTCGATTTTTCGCAGAATCATTTCAGCCTTTTCGATATCCGTTACCTTAAGCTGAAGAGGTTTTTCACGCTTCATGAGTTCTTTGACGGTTCCCTGGGTGATAACCTCTCCCTTTTTGATGATTGCTACCCGCTGGCATACCTGCTCGACTTCATGGAGGAGATGGCTGTTCAGGAAGATGGTCTTGCCTTCTTTGCCAAGCCGGATGATGAGTTCCCGGATTTCTTTCATCCCGGCCGGGTCCAGCCCGTTGGTCGGCTCA
>CAZOGR010000208.1:0-2854 GCA_964579355.1 uncultured Dehalococcoidales bacterium
CCGGCCGAAAGCGTCCGGGAAATCATGTTCGCCAGGTTTCCCAGCCGCGAAACGAACCCGGCCATCATTCCGATATAGAGAATGTACTGGGTGATGCCGCCGATAGTCAGGTTACCGTCGATTACCTGGTACCCGCCATACCATAAAACCAGGCCGGTTGGAATGCCGATAAGTAACGCAAGTATCGGCGTGTAGATTGCCTGAATCCGGGCGGCCGTTATCTGCTCGTTGTATAAACTGCTCGCTCTCTGGTAAAATCGTTCGTTTTCCCTGGCTTCCAGCGAGTATGCCTTCACCACTTTGATGCCGGAAAGGCTTTCCTGAAGCACCGCTCCCAAAGCTCCAATCTGCTGCTGCACTTTCATCCAGACAGGCTGCAGTTTTTTGCTGACGAACATGGTCTGCCAGAAAACAGCCGGCATGAAGGCCAGGGTAATCAGGGCCAGTTGCCAGTTCAGTAATAAGAGCAGGCAGGAAACACCGACGATGACGATGAACATCTGGATAAGGTTCAGCAACCCGGCGCTGAGGAACATCCGGGCGGCTTCGATATCAGCCGTGCATCGGGACATTATCTGGCCGGTTTGCTCTTTATCGTAATAATCGAAGCCCAGCCGCTGAAGGTGGCCATAGAGAGCGTTCCTGACATCGTAGGAAGCCTGCTGGGAGACCACCTGGGTGATATAGGTATCGCCGAACCGTCCGGCGCTCCGGAGGACGGTCGTTGCCAGGATGATGAGTCCGAACATCACAATGGTGCTTTTCTCTCCCGAACTGAGCGCGGTATCGATACCGTCACCGAGCAAACGGGGAATCACCAGGCCACCGACAGTACTGACCGAGATACAGATAAAGCCGAAAAGCAGCGCCGGCCACTGCTTTCTGACAAAGACAAGCAACCTCAGGATAATTTTCATCGGTACTCTTCTGTTAAAAAAAATCAACTGAAAATTATGTTACCAGTAATAATATACCGATATATCGCTATTGTAAAGTATTTCGCTATCCCGTTTTTAATTAGTAGCCGATTTCCTTTATACTATTAGTCAGTTATTATTGAGCTGAGGAGGAAACAATGGCTGAGAAAACGTATCGTTTCGTGAATCCGGTTGGTATTCAAGAACCGGTAAAACTGTCCCCGCTTGCGCCGCGACTTAAAACCCTCGATGGCGCCAGGATAACCTTCAGCGTCGGCGCCGGAGGAGAACAGGGCATTCTGATTCCTCTGGTAAAGATGCTGCCCGAACGGTATCCGCAGGTCAAGTGGAACATCAGTTATGCGGCTGCCCACGCGACAAAAGCCGGCAGCGTTGCCCTGACAGAAGAGGAGATGAAAACCACGGACGCCCTTATCCGCGGTGTCGTCTGGTGACACGGGGCAATCTGGGAGCAGTTGCCCCACTTATCATCAATCGAAAAAGCCGGTATCCCCAGCGTCTTCATCATTTTCGAAGACCAGGATGAATGCTGGAAGCAGGCATGCCGCTTGAACGGTGTCGCCCCCATGAGACGTGTCTACGGCTCACGGCACGTGCCCGGGACGGAAGACGTCCCCACCTGGATTGACGACCTCATGGACGCTCTTGTCAGGCCGTTAACTGAAGAAGAAATGAACCCGCCGGAAGTGGATACTTCCGATTTCCGAATCATCTTCGAAGGCACCATGGAAGAAGGCCGGAAGTTTTTCAAGCAGAAAGAACCCATTTCCCAACTGTACAACAATGCCTCGATTTGCAGATTCACGGACGGCTTGCCCGTCATCCTTCCTACCGAAGAAGCGGTTGCGGAGATGCTGAAGGGTACCAGCCATAAACCGGACGAAGTCATTACCTTCCAGACGGACCATCGGGGCGGCGACCGCGTCGAGCAGATGGGAAGCTCCGGCAAGAAAGGCGAGCCTGTCTACTTCATGCCGATGAGAAGAAAAGCCACTGTTGAAAAGGTTGCAGCTATCGGTGTCATGGCCGGATGCGAACCGGAGTATATGCCGCTCCTGCTGGCAATCGCTGAGGCAGGCGGCGGAACCGGAGACGGGAGGGGTGGTGACGCCTTTGTCGTCAGCGGGCCGTACGCCAAAGAAATCGACATGAATTTCGATACCAATGTGCTCGGCCCGGGCAACCAGGCAAATCGTTCCATCGGCCGCGCTGCCGAACTCATGTGGCGAAACTTCGGCGGTAATATCCCCAACGTCACCAACTGCGGTGTCTGGGGTTCAGGACTTTTTAATTGTATCCCCGAGAATGATGAGGCTCTACCCCCGGGATGGAACAGCATCCGGGAAGAATATGATTTCGGCAAAGATGAAAGCTGTGTCTACCTGCTGAAAATCCATCACTGCCGGACGCTTCAGCGAACCGAATTCATGCCCGGCGGCTACCGGGAATTTCAGAAGAGCGGCCACGGGGGCATCGGTCGGCGACTCGGTGTCAAGGGGATTCCCGGCCCGCATAACTGGATGGAATACTTCGTGGAAAGCCTCTGGAAGAACTGGGAAGGCGGCAAGACCTTCTTCATGCTCCCGGAAATGGCCCGCGACCTCCAGTTGTACGGTTTCAAGACCAAGGATGAAGTTTACGAATGGCTGTACAGGAAGAGTTTCATGACCGTCAGGGAATACCGCACTCACCAGCGGCCTGATGTTACCACCAATGCCTGGAAGGGTATCGAACGGACATCAGGCAAGCCGTGGAAGCAGCTCGATGACGACTACCTGGTACCGGCGGTTGCCGACCCGTTCGAGAACTGTATCATCGTCACCGGCGGCGGCGAGGAAGTCGGCCTGTATACCGACGGCCGAAGCGCCAATTCCGACCCCGCCTTCAGTATCGACAACTGGCGATAGGTTTTATCC
>CAZOGR010000209.1:0-2851 GCA_964579355.1 uncultured Dehalococcoidales bacterium
GAGGAATTTCCATTCGCTGTAGGGGTAATTGCCTTTCATGAAAACGACGATGCAGACGCGATACCCGCGGCCGAGTGCCCGAACGACCGTGCCCAGTCCGGCGGAGGTTTTTCCCTTGCCTTCACCGGTAAAAATTTGGACCAGGCCATGCAGCGGCGGGGCAGCGTCTCTCTTTTCGGGTGATTCGTTCATAATATCCGTCCAATCTTTCTTTTCGAACAGGGCTAGTCTACCAATGCGTCAGTTACGGTGTCAATATCAACCATCCGGTACCGACGATTATCCGGGATACCCGTTCGAAAGCCGTAACATGATTGTAACATGCCCTTAACAAGCATGAAATCTCTTTTTTCTATACTTTTGTTATAGAGAACAACGGCGATACGGAAAACGTGAAACGCCGAAGGAGGTAATCGCATGATGAACCTGACATCTTAGCCAGCCGGGGAAGGGTTCTCACGGGTTTACATTCGATTTTCTGTTACGTTATCGACCGCATCGTAATAAACATAGACAGGGGTACATTATGAATACTCAGGTAATGCTCGATACCATTTGGGTTATTTTGGCCGGGGTGCTCGTGTTCTTTATGAATCTGGGCTTTGCATCGGTCGAAAGCGGTTTTGCCCGTCAAAAAAACGTGGTCAACATCCTTTCGAAAAACTTCATCGTTTTTGCCGTTTCTTCCCTGGGGTTTCTCATTCTCGGCTGGGGACTGATGTTCGGAGACGGCAACGGTTTCATGGGGCTTAACGGTCTGTTCATGGCAGGCGGAGCAGATAACTCACCGGCGACAGGGGATGCCTATTCAGGTGTCTACTCTGCCATATCATGGGCAGGCGTTCCTTTCTGGGCCAAGTTTTTCTTTCAGCTCGTTTTCTGCGGTACCGCCGCGACGATTGTTTCGGGTGCGGTTGCGGAACGCATCAAGTACATTTCGTTTATCATCTTTTCATTGCTGCTTACCATGACCATTTACCCGCTCATCGGCCACTGGATATGGGGCGGCGGGTTCCTGGCACAGCAGGGGATGCTCGATTTTGCGGGAGGTACGGTTGTTCACTCCGTCGGGGGATGGGCGGCTCTGGCTGGCGTCATTATTCTCGGCCCGAGAATCGGAAAATACAGCAGGGACGGGAAAATCCATGCTATACCGGGTCACAACATGGGACTGGCGACCATCGGGGCATTCGTGCTCTGGCTCGGCTGGTTCGGCTTCAACCCCGGTTCGACCATGGCGGCACAGCCAGATGCAATTTCCCATATCCTTGTTACCACCAACACGGCGGGAATCATGGCGATTCTTACGTCTACTGCTACCGCCTGGCTTGTCATCGGAAAACCCGACCTGGGGATGTCCATTAACGGTCTGCTGGCGGGACTGGTCGCAATCACACCTGCCTGTGCCTATGTCAGCGTCGAGAGTTCCCTCATCATCGGAGCGATTTCGGGTGTTCTCGTGGTACTTTCGGTCATGTTCTTCGACCGGAGAAAACTTGACGACCCGGTCGGAGCGCTTTCCGTTCACCTGGTGCACGGGGTACTCGGAACGATTTTCGTCGGCCTGTTCGCCGAGAACGGAATCGGGGGTATCAGTTCACCGGACGGATTATTCTTCGGAGGAGGTTTTGCCTTGCTGGGAAGTCAAACACTGGGTGTTCTGGCGGTCGCCGCCTTCGTTTTCCCTGTTTCTCTGCTGATATGGTGGGTAATCAAGAAAACAATCGGACTTCGCGTATCCCGTAAAGAAGAAATCAACGGGCTCGATATCGGTGAGCACGGCAACCAGGGTTACCCGGATTTCGTTACCATTGATTACACGAACGGGACCGAGATAGTCAGCAGCAGTGATATAGAGCCGGCTGAGGTAACGGGTACGGTACCTGTCGAAAAAGCACTGCCGGTGAAGGTGGTGGCGAAACAGGGCGGGGCTCCGTCAGGTCACAAATATACGAATGTTCAAATTATTACCAAGCAGAACAAGTTCGAAGCTCTGAAAAATGCAATGGACAAGATAGGTATCACCGGCATGACGGTAACGAACGTTCTCGGTTACGGTGTCCAGGGAGGCAATACCGAGTACTACCGGGGAGTCGAAATCGAAACCCATCTGCTCCCGAAGATAAAAGTTGAAATAGTTGTCAGTAAAGTCCCTGTCCGAACCGTTATCGAAACGGCAAAGAAGGTTCTCTACACCGGTAATATCGGCGATGGCAAGATATTTGTCTACGATGTTGAAAACGTCATCAAAGTCCGTACCGGTGAAGAAGGCTACGATGCCCTGCAGGATGAAGAGTAAGTAATCCACAGCGGTACGATACCTCGCCCCTCCTCGAAACTGTTCGAGGAGGGGCGCTTCCGTTACAGAGGAATACTTTTAACAGGTAAGGCACGCCGGACGAACAGATATGACTGTTCTTCCGGATGAGGAGAATTTTCCGGAGGTTTTTTCATGTACGGAAACTTGTTGACCGTCCGAGCGAAATAGTAAGATAAAGGAGAGAAGAAAACGGGGGAGAAGTACATTGTTTATCGAAAAACTGGAACTGATGCCGTTCGGCACGAACTGTTACATCGTCGGAGACGAAACGACGAAGGAAGCGATGCTGCTTGACCCGGGGATAGACGGCCCGGCCATCATCAGGAAGATACAGGCTTTGGGGGTGACGATAAAGTTGATTGTCCTGACCCACGGGCATCCGGACCATATCGGGGCGCTCAAGGAAGTGAAAGACGCTACCGGGGCGCCGGTGGCGATTCACCCGGAGGACGCGATGTATATCGAAGGCAGCCGGCGGGGAGGATTCGGTTTTCCGGAACAGCCACCGATAAAGCCAGACCGGCTATTGAA
>CAZOGR010000210.1:0-2850 GCA_964579355.1 uncultured Dehalococcoidales bacterium
GGCTCTCTCAGCAAAATCCGGAGACTTTAGCCTCCCGGATTCTGAACGGGACGAGAGTATCTGTCACCGATGCCGCTCCGGCCAGATATGCGCAGCTCCTCGAACTGTTGCAGGAAGAAAGAATCGACGACCGCTACGGCCTGCCGGTCGCCCGAACCGCCGGCCTGATTGCCTGGATTATCCGTATTTCGGAACAATATATCATCACCGAAGACGAAACCGGCGGACTCGACCTTTCATGGGATAACGCCGCCGATATTCTGAAACTCGTTTCCGATATCGCCGAACGCCGTGGTTTCGGCGCAACCCTCGCCGAAGGAGCGCTTGCCGCCGCTGAAAAAATCGGACGGAACTCTGAAAAGTACCTGGTTTACGCAGCCGAAACCATCCTTTCACCCGAACTGAAGCTGACGCCCGAACTCGTTTTACCCGATTCGCCGGAACGGCGCCTGGCTGCCGAAAGCCTCGGCCTGGTTGACGATACCGCCGCTTCGGAAAATGGTTCCGGTATTGAAACCTGGGCAAGGAAACTCAACCTCGCTACCGGCCGGGAAATGACCCCGGCAGAAATACTTGCCGCCGGAGAACGAGCCTGCAACCTCGAACAACTGATACACACCCGGGAAACCGCCGCGGGAAAAGATACCCTTTTCTCCGCCGGCTTTTATAGTAAACTGAAAGAAGATGCCGGCATTGATGCGGCGCAGTTCGGCGCCTTACTTGCAGAATACTACCGGCAACGGGGATGGAACGAAACCGGTGTTCCGTCCGTAGAAACGCTCAAGCGGCTCGGCATCGACGGCGAACCGTCTCATTCGCCCTAGGACAGGAGTTTTTTGTTGGCAAAAGTACTGATACTGGACTACCAGAAATGCAATGGCTGCAACGATTGCGAAACCGCCTGTTCCATGCATTTCGCCGGGGTCGCCGACCCCCGCCAGAGCCGTATCCGGGTCATGAAGACGGATTTCGAAAACGTCTTCGTCCCCGTCACCTGCCAGCACTGCAAGGATGCCCCCTGCCTCGACGCCTGCCCGGCGAACGCCATCTGGCGCGAACCGACTCTCGACCGGGTACTGGTCGACCAGACGAAGTGTATCGGCTGCAAAACCTGCATCACCATCTGCCCCTTCGGCGGCATGGCCTTCAACAAGGTAACCCAGCAGGTGATGAAATGCGATTTCTGTGACGGCGACCCGGCCTGCGTCAAAGTCTGCGAACCGAAAGCGATTATCTACGGAGACATTTCCGAACAGAGTATCTTCAAACGGGCGAATATCGAAGCGAGAGTCTTCAGCCTTTACCGGGAGAAAGGTTCCGGGAACAGCTCGCCTGAACAGGAATAAACCGGAATAGAGAAAAGTGGAAAATACGGATACCAGTAAAAATATCGACGGTTTTCTGAAAAGCCGCTTCATCAAGGTCCAGCACGAATGGGGCTGGCAGGTGGTGGCCGACCTGTTTCTGGCCGGCACCGGCGCCGGCTCGCTCGTTTTCGCCCTTTTGATGGACTGGCTGGGATTCATTACCGAAGACCTCCGTCCCTTCATTATGTGGGGTCCCCTCATGGTCGCCGCCGGCGCCATGTTCCTTGTCCTTAAACTGGGCGTCAAACAGCGCTTCCTGAATACCATTCTTAATCCGATGTCCTCCTGGCTCTCCCGTGGATTCTACATCCTCTCAGGATGTATCGTGTCGGGCGGCCTGCTCCTCGTCGCCTCCCTTATTCCGGTGTTCGGCATCGATACCTGGCTCGGTATCGATATGACTGATTTTTCCTGGATAATCACCATTCTTAATATCGCCTGTTTCATCTTTGCCATGGGTTCGGCGATTTACACCGGCATCCTCATTCTCTCGGTGAAATATGTCCCCCTCTGGTACACCCCTCTCCTGCCGGTACTCTTCACCGTCTCCGCTCTCGCCAGCGGGTCCGGCATCGTCATTCTCTCGACCCAGGTGCACGACCTGTTCCTGCAGGAGCCGGGCTTCTCCGGAGACATGCTCGATATCCTCTTCTACGCTCAGTTCGCCCTGATTATCCTCGAAGCGGCCGCTCTCACCATCTTCCTCCGCTCCCGCTACCGGGTGCATGAACTCGGCAAATATTCGGTGCAGCTCATTCTCTACGGAAAACTGAAAAATATTTTCCGGGCGGGAGTCGTCCTCTGCGGCTTCGTTCTCCCGCTCGTGCTCGAGCTGTTCTTCTTCGCCTTCCGCGATGCCTGGCTGCTCCTCTTTGCCGCCGGCATCCTGATGCTGCTGGGCAGGTTCGCCCTCCGGTGGGTACTCATTTACTCGGGAATCAAGGAACTGCCCCCGATGCTCCGGATGGTCGATACCCGCCGCCGGCTCAACCGGGAATCAGCCTTAATGGAGCAGAACCAGTAATATGCAGGATAAAGTACTCTATATCGACTACGAAAAATGCACCGGCTGCCGGGAATGCGAGGTCGCCTGCTCAATCTATAACACCGGCGCCAGCAATCCCGCCCTCTCCCGGATAAAGGTAATCGACTGGGAATGGGACAACCTCTCGCTGCCCCTCACCTGCCAGAACTGTGAAGACCCATTCTGCGTCGAGGTCTGCCCGGCCAGAGCCTGCCACTACGACGCCGCCAACTGCAAGGTTGTGATTGACCCGAAGAAGTGCATCGGCTGCAAGACCTGCATCATCGCCTGCCCCTTCAGCGCCCCCTTCCTCGACCCGAAAAAAGGCGTCTCCGTCAAATGCGAATACTGCGACGGCGACCCGCAGTGCGTCAAAGCCTGCCGCTACGGCGCGATTCAGTTCGTCGACGCCTCCGATATCGGCTACCTCCGCCAGCAGGCCACCGCTACAAAACTCAT
>CAZOGR010000211.1:0-2850 GCA_964579355.1 uncultured Dehalococcoidales bacterium
TGCCCTGGGAGTCGAGATTCTGTGCCCGATTATCAGCCGGGGAACGCTGATTGGTCTCCTGGCTCTGAGTAAAAAACGGTCGGGTTCATCCTATAACGATGACGAAGCCGATTTGCTGAAAACGATGGCGAACGAGGCCGCGGTAGCCCTTGAAAACGCTCGCATGCTGGAGAGTATGAAAAACCAGCAGTTCCGGGTCGAACAACTGCTCGGTCAGGTAGTACTCGCTCAGGAAGAAGAAAGAAACCGGATTTCAATCGACCTGCATGACAGTGTTGCCCAGTGGCTGGTCGCCGTTACCTACGGAATTCAGACATTCCGGAGAGTACTGCCCGGCAAAAACCCGGACGAAGCCGATAAGGAACTTTTCGAAATAGAAAAAACAATCACGAAAAGCCTGAAAGAGCTGAGACGGGTCGTTGTCGGATTACGACCCCCGGCACTCGATGAACTCGGCCTGACGCACGCGGTAAAACAGAACCTCGATGAACTCGAGGTAGAAGGAATCGACTGCCGGTACGAACAGACGGGGACGCCCTTCCGTTTGCCTCCGAACACTGAAATCGCTATCTATCGGGTCGTTCAGGAAGCGATGACGAATATCCGGAAGCACGCCGGCGCGACTCGGGTGAGACTCAGCCTTGAATTTCAGGAAAAAGACATAACCGTTGAGATAGCCGATAACGGCTGCGGTTTCAATCTTTCGCCGACACTGAACAGCGCCGTTTCTGTCGGCCGTCTCGGCCTGCTTGGCATGAGGCAGAGAGCCGAGATGCTGGGCGGCACGATGAATGTCCACTCTGCCCACGGCGCCGGAACGACACTGACGTTTCGGTTTCCCGCGCCGGCGCTCGTCCACGCATAAACATGAAAGGATAGATACCTATGATTGCTGCCACGAAAACTATACGGAAAACTATCAGGATTCTCCTGGTCGATGACCACCAGGTTGTCAGGGACGGCCTCCAGCACATGCTCGAACAGGAGGAGGATTTCAACGTCGTCGGGCATGGCGCCAATGCCGAAGAGACGCTCGCCCGGATTGAAACGTTATCACCGGATATCGTCATGATGGATATCAAGATGCCCGGTGTGGATGGCATCGAACTGACCCGCCGGGTAAAAAAGAAATTTCCCGAGTGTAAAATAATCATGCTGACGCTCTACGACCATTACCTGAGCCAGGCGATGGAGGCCGGGGCGAACGGTTACCTTTTGAAAGATATCAGGGCCGACGAACTCGCCTGCGCCATCAGGAGAGTCTTCGCCGGCGAAACGGTATCCAGTGAGAACATCAGCGCTCTGGTGAAGTACGAGTATGAGAAGAAAAACAACATGATTACGGTGGTCTTCGATGAACCGATGGTTGAGGAACTTCAGATATCGCTTCCTCCTCCGGTCGGGGCAAACACCCTCATGAAACTCTGCAGCAGTATTGAATCCGCCCTTGATTCGAAGGTCCTCCGGATTATCGGTTCCCGGGAAGAAGGCCTCCTTATGACGGTTTCCCTGAACCGGGCCATGCCGTTTGCTTCGATTCTCGATACGTTGCGAGGCGTTCCTGAAGTCGGGAGCGCGGAAAAGGAATCGCCGGCAGGCATGGTCGGGAAAAGACTGCTGGAAACAGCCGGGGCAGCGCCGAAAACAGCCGGCCGCAGCCGGAAAACGGTATTCTTAACGCTCCTTCGATAACCGGGCAGCTGGACTAGTTCATTCTCGGGTAGGAACCGAGTACCTTGAGGAACAGGGCGGAACCGGCGAGTTCCGCCAGGATTTTCCTGACTGCTTCATCATCCCGGTGGCCCTCGAAATCAAGGTACATGTTGTAGTCCCACGGCTTCTGCCGGGTCGGCCTCGATTCGATTTTCGTCATGTTCAGGTTGCCGGAGGTCATTATCTTGAGGAAATCGAACAGCGCTCCCGGCTGGTGCTTGACCGAAAATACAATCGATGTCTTGTCCCTGCCCGAAGGCGGCGACGGCTGTTTCGAAATGATGACGAACCGGGTAAAGTTGTGCGGGTTATCTTCGATTTCCTTCGCCAGTATCTGCATGCCGTAGATGTCCGCCGCCCGGGCGCTGGCGATTGCCGCGCTGTCCGTCAACCCTTTTTCCTTTATCATCTTCACGCTGCCGGCCGTATCGTACGCTGGTATCAACTCGCAGTTCAAATGCCTGAGAAACGCCCGGCATTGCCCGAGCGCCTGGGGATGGGAATACACTTTCTTAATCGATTCCAGGCTTTTTCCCGGATGCGAAATAAGGCAGTGAACCACCCGTAACTCGCTCTCGCCGCACATGGATAAATCACTCTCCAGCAGCAGGTCGTAGGTCTGTCCGACATTGCCTTCGAGCGAATTCTCTATCGGGATGATGCCCGATTGTGCCTGGTCGGTCTCGACTGCTTTGAACACCTCGTTCAGCGTCTCGCACGGCTTGACGGTAACCGACGGACTGAAGTAGTTGTAGGCAGCCTGTTCGCTGTATGCCCCCGGCTCGCCCTGGAAAGCGATGACCGTGCCTTCGAAACTTTTGGCGATTGACATAATCTGGCGGTACACCCACTTGATGTCTTCCGGATTCAATCCCTCTTGCTTCGCTATATCCCCGATATTTTCCAGCACCATTTTCTCCCTTGCCGGGTCCTGTATCTGCCGCCCCTGGCCTTTTTTTATCTCGCCGATTTCCCCCGCCGCCCGTATTCTTTCGGCGATAAGCCGGACAATCTCGCGGTCGGTATCATCGATTTTGTTTCTCAGTTCGTCAAGATTCATGCAAGTATCTCCGGTAGTATTCCTCGTCTCAGACTGAAATCGCAGAGCGTTATCGCCATCATTGCCTCGACCACCGG
>CAZOGR010000212.1:0-2839 GCA_964579355.1 uncultured Dehalococcoidales bacterium
GAGAGCTTGCCGATGTAGGTATCGACGTATTCTTCGAGGTGGCAGGTGGTGATGACTTCACCGATTCTTTTCTTCGCCGTATACTTGTCCATGCCGCGAAGCCGTGCCCAGAAGTCGAGATAGTTACGGACAGTCATATCGGTATAAAGGGGAACCGATTCTGCGAAATAGCCGATATGCTTGCGGGCTTCCAGTGAATTAGTCTGAAGGCTGTTACCGGCAATCCAGGCTTCGCCTCTCGTTGGTGCGAGGTAGCCGGTAAGAATCCGCATGGTGGTCGTTTTACCGGCGGCATTGGGGCCGAGAAAACCGACGATTTCACCTTTTTCGACGTTGAAACTGATATTGTTGACGGCGAGGCGCTTGCCGTAGTACTTGACTAAATTTTTAACCCTTATCATTTAGACAACCTTTATGGTCATTCTGCAGTTTCCGTGGATTCCTGATTCTTCTGACTGGTCATTTTTTGTATCTGCCAGTTAATCCATGAATAGGTTTCTGAGTCGAATCCGTTTTTGATACCGTTATACTTGATAGTGTAATCGGACATAATCTCTCCAATCCAGGTTTCGAATGCATTGGAGTAGATGGTTTCGTGGTATTTCTCGTCGATTTCACTGTTTTCAGCCTTATCGGAAAGCATGAAGAGCAGGTATCGGGTAACATAGGTGCTGGAATCCCCCGATGAGGTATCGTAGTAAGCCTGGGGATCGCTGACAGCGCCGATTTCGAGCTGCTCGAAAAGCAGGGTATCGTAGCGTGATTCGAAGGCGACGCTGCGGGGTACCCAGCCCACCTCTCCGCCGACTTCACGGGTTGCCGAATCAATCGATAGTTCGGTTGCCAGGGTGGCGAAGTCCTCACCGGCATCGATTCTGGTTTTTATCTTTTCAGCATCTTCCTGGGTATCGGTCACAATAGCGTGAAGGTAGACCTGCTGGCCGGTAGTCGGGGTTATCCTGGTAATGGCATCATAGAAGGTTTCGGAAATCAGGGACGTACGGACGATATCCTTATATTCTTTTTCGGATAACCGGGTTTCGTTCAGGCGTTGCCGCAGCCATTCCCTGTATTCGCTCTGGCTCATCGTTCCCGACTCGCCGGCGGCATTTTCCATTATTCTGGCATCGACAGCCTGGTCGCTTATCGTCAGTTCGTTGATTTCAGCCTGTTTTTTAAGGATAAGTTCTCTCGTCATACCGGTAAGGGCGCTCATCGGGTCCATACCGGAGGCAAAGCATCTTCTGACGAAGTAATCCATGCTTACCGAGATATCGTCTACCTGAATGACATTGATACGGTAGAATTTCTGGTCTTCGCTGAAATAGTGATTTACTCCGATAATCAGGGCAATCAGGGCGATGAAAACCGTAACAACGATTGCGATAACGCGCTTTCCGCTTGATGAGGTTTCTTCACGGCTGGCTGCTGCCTGTTTTTCGGCTTCTTTTTCTAATCGTTTACGTTTAGCTTTAGACATAGGTAATTAAACAATCAATACCGGATTATACACTGCCATACGGGGAGAATGCAATGAATTTTGGATAAAGCTAGCCCTTCTCCATCAACCGCGGGAGTTTTTCAACTGGTTCTGGTTCTAACAAAAACTACAGCTTATACCCGATGACAGGCCACAAAATGGTCGTTACCGATGTTACGGAACTCCGGAGTCTTTTCCCGGCAGATGTCGATAGCCATATGACACCTGGGGTGGAAGTTACAACCGGACGGAGGATTCATCGGGCTCGGTACATCCCCGGTAAGGAGGACACGTTTCCGTTGCCGGTCAACGACCGGGTCGGGGATAGGTACCGCAGACAGCAAGGCCTGTGTGTAGGGATGAAGCGGGTTATCGTATAATTCATCACTATTGGTAATTTCCATAATCTTTCCGAGGTACATGACGGCGACACGGTCGCTGATATGACGGACGACGGAAAGGTCATGGGCGATAAAGAGATAGGTAAGGTTCATCTCCTCACGAAGTCTCATGAGAAGGGTGATAATCTGAGTTTGAATCGAGACGTCAAGGGCCGATACCGGCTCGTCGCAGATAATCAGCTCAGGCCGGGTAGCGAGTGCCCGGGCAATGCCGATACGCTGTCTCTGGCCGCCGCTGAATTCATGGGGATAGCGGTCTGCCATGAAAGGTTCGAGCTGGACGAGACGGAGCAATTCGGCAACCTGTTCCCGGTATTCAGGTCCTTTTTTCACGAGTTTATGAACGAGCATCGGTTCGCCGATAAGGTCACCGGCCGTCATTCTCGGGTCAAGAGATGCGTAGGGGTCCTGGAATATAAGCTGCATTTCCTTACGCATGTTACGCAGGGCGTTGCCTTTCATCTTGGTGACGTCTTTACCGTCGAAGGTAATTTTTCCTTCGGTAATCTTATACAGTTGAAGGATACTTCGCCCGGTGGTGGTTTTTCCGCATCCGCTTTCACCCACCAGACCGAGCGTTTCACCCCGCCTGATTTTAAAACTAATCCCGTCGATTGCCTTTACATCAGCAACCTTTTTTCGCATGACACCGGCGAGAACGGGGAAATACATTTTGAGGTCTTCAACATCGACTAGATAATCTGTATTAACTGCCATTAATCTTCCCTCTTAAAAATCTCATCATCTGCGTGTCTCCAGCAGGCTGACAAGTGATTTTCCCCGATTTGCATCAATTCAGGGCGCTCGGTATGGCATTTATCGATAGCGAACTTACATCTGGGAGAGAATGCGCAACCTTCCGGCAGATGAGCCAGGTGAGGAGGTAACCCATCGATGACGTAGAGCTTTCGTTTTCGGGGGAGGTCGAGCCTGGGAACAGAGCGAATCAATCCCATGG
>CAZOGR010000213.1:0-2835 GCA_964579355.1 uncultured Dehalococcoidales bacterium
GGTAATCGGGGTCTTTCACTTCCCGGTCGACCGGCCAGAAGAGATTACCGCCTCCACAGGCGCAGTGGGCGAAGCGTTCCGGTACAATCAGCCGGACAATCGGGCCGGTCTCGATGTTGCCGACAATCCGGTCCGTGCAGATAAGTTTTTCTTTGCCGAGGGCTTCTTCGCACTGACGGAGCAGCTTCGCTTCATCGTCGCCGAAAGGGCTGTCGACGCTGTTTTTCGTGAACATGGCCGACCGGGAGGTCGGTTCGCTCTCGGCAACATAGTTGCCGTATATCGTCTTTTTTACTCCCGGCTGTTTCGCTATCAGCTCTTTCATCACCTCGGGAGAGGGGTTGCATTTCAGCCTCCCTTCCTTTTCGGCGTTTTCTTTAATTCTGTCGAACGTTTCGATGAATTTTGTCAGCTCTAAATTCTGCACGTCCGTCTCCCTTCATTCAACGGTCTGGTGGCGCCATATCGCCTTTATAGTATACCATTTCTGGCTGAAACGGCTATAATCAGATTGTCAGAGTGATAATGCAGGGAGATATAAATGATTCGCCGCTGTACCAGTAAAGACGCCGATATCATGTACCGTATCATCAACGAATCAGCAAAAAAATACGACGGGGTTATTCCCGAAGACCGGTATCATCAGCCGTATATGCCGCTCGAAGAACTTCGAGCTGAAATGAAACGGATGGAATTCGCCGGCTGGGAAGAAGACACCGGGCTGACCGGTGTCATGGGGCTGGAACCGGTGAAGGATACGACGCTTATCCGCCACGCCTACGTGCTGCCGGCTCATCAGGGAAAAGGCATCGGCAGCAGGCTGCTCAGGCACCTCATCGAAACGGTAAAAACGCCGGAACTGCTGGTCGGTACCTGGGCAGCCTCGTACTGGGCGATTGATTTTTACAGAAAGCACGGCTTCGTGCTTCGGGACGACAAGGACGAATTACTGAAAAAATACTGGGATATCCCGGACCGGCAGGTTGAGACATCGGTCGTCTTATCGCTGGATATGGAGAGTGGTAAATGACAAAAGAAAAACAGGTACGGGAAGAATCGGCGAAAGACCTCGCCAGCAAGATGAAAGAGTTCGTGCTCAACAGCCCGCTCAATCTCATGCCCGGAGAGGATGGCATGGGTATCTTTTATCGTCCGCTGGTCAAATTCGCTGATGGTGACGATTCGATATTCACCGAATACAAGAAGATTATCTCGCCCGTTCACATGACGCCGAGGGAGGTTCTGGCTCTCGCCTCCGGTAAGTCACCCGAAGAGCTAAGTGAAACGATATCGGTCATAAGCTGGGTGTTACCGATACACCAAACGACCCGGAAATCGAATCGGAAGGAATCGAAACTTCCCAGCCGGTTGTGGTCGCATACCCGCTGGTTCGGGGAAAAAGTGAACGACGCTCTCCGGCAGTACGTGGTAGATGTGTTGAAAGAAATGGGGTACCTTGCGGTAGCTCCGGCGGTTTCGCCCCATTTCAAGATGGGGAGTGATGAAAAGGGACCGTTCTCCAACTGGTCGGAGAGGCACATCGCCTTTGCTGCCGGGCAGGGGACATTCAGCCTGTCGGACGGATTTATTACCGAAAAGGGGATTGCCCACCGGTGCGGCAGCGTCGTCACCGATATGCCGTTACCGGTAACGCAGCGACTGTTTCGGTCACCGTACGAAAATTGTCTCTTTTATTACGACGGCAGTTGCGGGAAATGTATCGAGCGTTGCCCGGCAGGGGCCATATCGGAAAAAGGGCATGACAAAAATAAATGCAGTAAGTACTGCGGGGAAATCGGGTATTCAGCGGTTATTCGCAGCGGCGAGTACGACCTGGAAACGAGCGTTGCCGGATGCGGACTCTGCCAGACGGGCGTACCCTGCGAGAAGGGGATACCGGGGAGGTTACTCAGGAACAGGGGAGAGCAGACATAATCAACTGGTATCACTGCTCAGGATATGAGGCTGCCTCGCATCCCGTCCCTGAAAAGTCCGCCCAGTTTTACCGGGGTGATTTGGTTAGCCAGGTTTTGCTCCGATTCGGTATAGACCCGGGTGTAGTTGCCGGTGTAACCGGACCACAGGCTGCCGGACTGCTGTTCCCACAGGACGTCCGTAACGCGGCCTTTCTGCCTGTTTCTGAAGGATTCGGTGCATTCGGCGGCCGCCAGCCCCAGATTTTGACTACGCTGCGTCCTGATACTGTCTTCGACCTGGCCGGACATCACCGCGGCGGCGGTGCCGGGGCGTTTCGAGTAGGGGAAAACATGGACCCGGGAAAAACCGATATTCCGGCACAATTCCAGGCTTTTCCGGAAATCCTCGTCCGTTTCCCCCGGAAAACCGGCGATGATATCGGTGGTGAGAGCGACCTCCGGTACGGCCGAGCGGATGAGTGAAACGGCTTTTAAAAAATCGTCCGTCGTATACCGCCGGTTCATCTTTTTCAGAACCGCGTCGCTGCCGCTCTGCAGCGAAAGGTGAAAGTGCGGGCACATCCGGCGGTCGCTCCAGACAGCCAGCAGGTCAGAGGTGATTTCATGCGACTGGAGCGATGAAACCCTCAACCTTTTAACGGCTGTTTCCCTGAGCAGCCGTGCCAGCAGGGCGGTGATATCGGTCTCCCCGTCCCGGTACGAACCGGGCTCGGTCCCGGTGAGGACGATTTCCTTAACCCCGGCAGTCACCCGCCGGTTGACATAATCTAATACCTGCTGCGCCGGAACGCTCGTCTCATCCGGCCTGACGAACGGGACGATACAGTACGTGCAGAACCGGCTGCAGCCGTCCTGTATTCTGACGAACGACCTCGTTCGGGAAAGGTAGTTCTGATTG
>CAZOGR010000214.1:0-2816 GCA_964579355.1 uncultured Dehalococcoidales bacterium
CCATTGCTTTTCGGTATTCCGATTCAAGCTCAGTACCCGGTAGTTGAGGGAATACCTCCCAGATGTTCCTGCCTATGAGGTTTTCCGGCTCAAAACCTGCAATAACAGACGCCCGTCTGTTGGCATAGACCAGATGCCAATTCCGATTTATAACGAATATCCCATCATCGATGCATTCAAGAGCTTCGACAGCGTCGAATGATTCGGATAAATGTTTTCTTTGATTTCCCTCCATACTCGTCCCCACCGCTGACGCAATACCCGCGAAACTCTCCAAGGTTAAGATTTTTAATACTGAATGCTATTATACTCTTTTCCCAATAATGAATTCACTATCAATCCATGATTTCAACAAGAGAAAAACCGGAATAATATCGGTTCAGCGGGGAGAGAACGTAATGGCTGACTAAGAAACAGCCTCCGAGATAGATTGGCACGATGTCAAAGAGGAAATGGCAGTAAGTCAGAGACCATACGGTCATTGACAGTTCGTCTTACCCGCTTCACTGCGGAGCCGAACTATACCGCTTTTACCGCAAAGCCTGGTCCGGTTTTACCATCATGTAACCGATGCGGGTCTTATTAAGAATGAGCGAGGGATTATCAGGGTCAGATTCAAGTTTCTCGCGGAGTCTCCTGATATAGACGCGGAGGCTGTCGACGGCGTCCGGGTAATCGTTTCCCCAGATGGCTTCAGCAAGGCTGTTATAATTGACGACCTGGCCGGCGTTTTTCATCAACAGGTAGAGAATGGTGCTCTCGGTGGGGGTGAGAGGAATTCCTTCATCACCCTGGAACAACTGCCTGGTTACCGGATTGTAACGGAAAGAACTAACCGTAATCATTTCTATTCCGGTGACTTCCGGAGTGCGGCGGGTAATCGCCCTGACGCGGGAAAGGAATTCATAATTGCGAAAGGGCTTGACCATGTAATCGTCCGCTCCCCACTCAAGGCCTTTGACGACATCCTCTTCTTCGCCCTGAATCGTCAGAATCAGGAGCGGGACATCAGAAAAGGAGCGGATTTCCTTGAGGACATCGAAGCCGTTCGTATCAGGCAAACCAAGGTCGAGAATCACAATACCCGGCTTTTCCGATTTGACAAGTTCGATTCCCTTCTTGCCGAGGTCAGTTTCAACGATGGTAACGTCAGGCCAGTTTAGTTCGAAACAAACGGACAAAAGTTCGAGGATTTCCCGGTCATCCTCGATAATGAGTACCTTCAACGGCTTCTTACCGGTTGATGGATTTCCTGTCATATCATTCTCCGATGAATATCATACCATTTCATTCCGTATCGGGTCGAATAATGTATCCTGAAACAATTCGTTCTTATCATGATAACCCGTCTTTCGTTCCGCGCTGAAAAACCGGCCGAAGGATTTCCTTCTGTTACGTCGTTCCGGTTCGAAAATGGAATGCACTATCAGACAAGTATACAAAGGAAATACATCGTTTACAACTTAAAGGGCGGCTGCTGAAAGCCGCCCTTTTTTATTGGTGGTATCTTCGGACAATGTATCACCGGATTGTCTATGGCAGTTTCATACCGGTCAACCTTTCATATGCAGTCCGGTAAATCTTCCCGGCGGAGTCAATAACATCATCGGGCAGCATCGGAGCCGGAGGTTCCCTATTCCATCCCGATTTTGTTAACCAGTCGCGGACAGGTTGTTTGTCATAACTCGGCTGGGACTGCCCGACTTTATATGTCTTCACATCCCAGAACCGCGACGAGTCCGGCGTCAGCAGCTCATCTATCAGAATAAGGTTGCCATTATCCAATCCGAACTCCAGTTTCGTATCAGCGATGATAATTCCTTTTTCGAGTGCCTGCCGGTGAGCAAATTCATAGACGGCAAGCGTTGTATCACGGACCTTTTCAGCGATTTTGTTACCAACCAATTTCCTGACTTCCTCGAATGGTATCGGCTCGTCATGGCCCGTTTCCGCTTTGGTAGTCGGCGTGAAAAGAGAAACGGGAAGCGCTTCGCTTTCACGCAGCCCTTTCGGTAAATTGTCCGCCCATATCAGTTTTTCCGTTGCTTTATATTCCGTCCATGCCGAGCCGGACAGGTACCCCCGCGCCACACACTCGACTGGCAACCGCTCTACCTTCTTAACTATCATGCTTCTTCCGGCAAGGTATTCGGGGTAAGCAAACCGATTTTCAGCCGGCAGGAAGGTATCCAATGCGGTTACATCGTTAACCACCTCAACAACATGATTTCGAATGATATCTTTTGTTTGTTCGAACCAGTAAGCCGACAGTTGATTCAATATCTTTCCTTTTTCCGGAATACCGCAGGGCAGAACCACATCAAAAGCTGAAATACGGTCGGTCGCAATAATCAGAAGGAATTCGCCAAGGTCGTAGGTATCACGCACTTTACCGCGGACGAAAACAGGCAGTGGTAGTTCCGTTGTCAATTGCATCGTATCTTCTCCTCTCAATTGTTTGATGGTCTTATCGACTGTCGAAATAAGTTCTCCCAGGCGTTTCGATTTCCTGGCAAGCACTTCGCGCTGTGCTGTCAGGGCTTCAATAATATAAAAGTCCGGACTTGATACTATTTTTGCGATTTCATCGAGGCTGAATTCAAGTTCCCGAAAGAACATGATTTGCTGAAGTCGGATAATGGAATCATCATCGTAATACCGGTAACCGTTCTCCGGCCGGTACCGGGGTCTGAGAAGCCCCAGTTTATCGTAGTAATGAAGCGCTCGGACACTGACTCCAGCCAGCGATGCCAATTTTTTGACTGTGTAGACCGTCATAATCACACTATAAACTATGACGTAATGGTAGAGTCAAG
>CAZOGR010000215.1:0-2773 GCA_964579355.1 uncultured Dehalococcoidales bacterium
AATCCCAACAAGCCGAACGTGACTATCACCAGTCCCCGTGACGGCCTCCAGACCAGAAACGCAGCGGTGACGATTACCGGAACGACCACCAATACTAATAAAGTCACGGTCAGAATCAACGGGACGGCCCAGGTCGTCAATACCAACGCCAATGGTACGTTCTCGCTGGCCACGACCCTGACTGAAGGCAAGAATATTATTACGGCGACTGCCTTCGCCTTCGACCATGACCTCGATGACGATTACAAGGGCACGAGCGGCACCCGGACGGTGACGCTGGATACGACAGCTCCGGTTATAACGATTAACGAACCGAGTCCGGATGCGGTCGTCAATACCCCGGGCATCGTCGTCAGTGGCGCGGTCGACGATCCTCAGGTTGCCTTCGTTCAGCTTATGCTGAACGACCAGCCGGTTGTTATCGTACCGGTCGGTAACGGTGTCTTCGAGCAGAATATCACTCTCGACCCCGGTGAGAACACCCTGCTCGTTGTCGCCAACGACCGTATCGGAAACGCCGGTACCTCCGATTTCATGTACATCACCATGGATAATACCAAACCGGTTGTCAAAGTGACGGCGCCGACCAACAAGCTCATTACCAATGTCGGCGGGCAGGTCGTGACCGGTACGGTCGACGACCCGACCATCACCCAGGCAACCCTGATTATTAACGCGGTTCCCCGCCAGATAGCCGTTACCCCTTCGGCGGACGGCCTGACGGGAGAATTCAATGAAGTTGTCGCGCTGAACAACGGCGTCAACACCCTCGAAGTAACGGTTATCGATGATGCCTCGAATGAAGGCACGTCCGGAACAATCACCGTTACCGTCGATACGGTAACCCCGAACCTGACGGTCGGCTTGAGCGAGCCTTCCGAGTCCATCTCAATCCAGGTAACCTCGGATGAAGCTTTGAAACAGATACCGACAGTGAAGGTCTCGGGCACCAAGGAAGACAGTACCCCGGTTGCCGAGGCTGATGTGACGATGGTCCGAATCGGCGTCAACAACTGGGTCGGCACCTATACCAATGCCGACAACATTGCCAATGGCGACTACGTCGTGACGGTTGCCGGTGAAGACAAAGCCGGTAACAAGGCGAACAGAACCGCCACCTTCAGTAAGAAATCGGTGACAACCGACGGCGAAAATCCGGCGGTCGTTGAAGACGCCGGTACGAAGCTGGAAATTGAAACCAATGGCGCGGTCACCTCGGATATCTCGGTGACCCAGCATCTCGAAAGCCCGTCCGGCAACACCGGTAATCCTGAAGGGGCGGAAAACCCGGCTGCGTTCGTCGAGATTAATGCCTCGGCTGAACTGCGCAACAACCTGAAACAGATTTATCTCGAAGTCTCGTACGACCCGGCGCAACTTCCTGCCGGCACCGATGAGGCGAGCCTGAAACTGTACCTCTGGGATGTAACCGAAGGTTACTGGAGACTTGTTCCTGACAGCGGTGTCGATACGGTCAGAAAGGTCATTTTCGGTACCATCGACCACCTGAGTAAATACGGCGCCTTCGGCGGAATCACTCAGACACCGCCTACGCCGCCACCTTCGACACCGGTGGTTACCGAAACAACGACCACGGGTAAAACCGAAGGCCTGACGGCGACAGAACCGCTGGTAATCAACAGCAGCGGTGTCGTCCAGACGACAACGCAACTCAGCACGGCTGATGCAAAAGCGACCCTGGTTGTCGAAAAAGGCACGAAGATACTCGATGGTCAGGGCAAACCGACGGCCGACCTGACCGCAAACGCGGTTGCCGAACCGCCCGCCCCGCCGGCAGGGACGAACATTGTCGCTGCCTACGACTTCGGTCCTGACGGAGCGACCTTCGACCCGGCAATCGCCCTCGTCATGCCGTACGACCCGGCAACGCTGCCGGAAGGCACGGATGAAACCATGCTTCAGATAGCCTGGTGGAACGGCAGCGAATGGGTACTGCTACCGAGTACGGTAGATACCCAGGCGAAGACAGTAACGGCCTACGTGAGCCACTTCACCAACTTTGCCCTCGTTGCCGAGGAACCGGTCGAGGTAGTTCCGATATCGGCGCCCGAACCGGAACCGACACCCGAACCTGAACCGGAACCGGCTCCCGAACCGGAGCCTGAGCCGACACCTGAACCTGAACCGGCTCCTGAACCGGAGCCTGAGCCGACACCCGAACCGGAACCGGCTCCTGAACCGGAACCGACGAGCGGCATCGCCTGGTGGATCTGGCTGATTATCGGAATCGCCATAGTCAGCGGCGTTGCTGTCGGATATGTCTACTGGTGGAAACCGAGACATGCAGTCTGAATGAATACGTAAGGACATAATGAGCGGCGGGGAGGACTATCCCCGCAGCTTTCGGTTAGCAGAGAATGGAATTACAAAAATCCATATTTCACACGGTAAAGAATATAGTGATAATCCTGGCAGCGCTATCAGTCGGCGTTTCCGTTTTCGGATTACCCGGTACGGCAGTCCGGGCAGAAACGGCACCGGAGCGGTCTTTGCCGGATACGGTTGAGCCGGGCGACGAGTTTGAGGTGGTTATCACGTATGTTCCGTCACAGGATATCAGCGTCATGGGGCTGACGGACACCGGGCCTGACGGCTGGCTGACGGCTGAAATCAAGAACGGTGTTTCACCTTCAGCCCATACGAAGTTTTCAACTAATGAAGCCGAATTCATCTGGATGAATGACATTGCCGCCGGAACGACGGTAACCGTCAGGTACCGGGTAACCGTGCCTGACACGGCTGTTTCGGGGAC
>CAZOGR010000216.1:0-1191 GCA_964579355.1 uncultured Dehalococcoidales bacterium
AACGTCATCGCGACACGGGGACTCGGGTTACCGTCCGACTAAGAATAACATTAACTCTTTCGAAGGAGTCGTAATAATGGATTTCAACTATACAGAAGAACAGGATATGCTGAGAACGATGGCCCGGGATTTCCTGACGGATAAATGCCCGAAGACGCTGGTGAAGGAACTCGAAGAGAGCGAAAAGGGTTATTCTCCGGAGTTATGGAAGGAGATGGTGGAGCTCGGCTGGACGGGGCTGATTATCCCGGAGGCATATGGCGGGAGCGAGATGAGTTTTCTCGACCTTGCAGTGGTCCTCGAGGAAATCGGTAAAGCCTGTCTGCCCGGCCCCTATTTTTCGACGGTCGTCCTCGGCAGCATTCCCATCATGAAATATGGAACCGATGAGCAGAAGCAGGAATACCTGACGAAAATCGCCGGGGGCGAGGCAATCTTCACCTTCGCTATTACCGAAGAGGGTGGAACCTACCATGCCGATGCCATCAACCTGGCGGCGAAGGAGAGCGGCGGCAGTTACAAGCTGAACGGCACCAAGCTTTTCGTACCGGACGCCAACGTGGCGGACTACCTGCTCTGCGCCGCCAGGACCGGCGAGGGAAATGAAAACGGGCTGACGGTCTTCATCATCGATATGAAGAGCGCCGGGATAACGGTGAACCCGTTAACGACCATGGCGAAGGACAAACTCTGCGAAGTTATCTTCGACAACGTCAGCGTACCGTCGGAGAACATACTCGGCAAAGCCGGACAGGGCTGCGAAATCGTGAAATACGCCGTGGAGTACGCGGCCGTCGGCAAGTGCTGCACGATGGTGGGAGCCATGCAGCAGAGTCTCGACCTGACGGTCGATTATGCCAAAGAGAGAAGCCAGTACGGCAAGCATATCGGCAGCTTCCAGGCAATTCAGCACTACTGCGCCAACATGGCAATCGATGTCGACGGTACCCGCTTCGCGACGTACGAAGCAGCCTGGAAACTGACCAACGGTATGCCGGCGACGAAGGATGCGGCAATCGCCAAGACCTTTGCCAACGAAGCGTTCGAGCGGGTCAGCACCCTGGCTCACCAGATTCACGGAGCCATCGGCTGCACCATCGACCACGAGCTTCACTACTCGACGAGGACCGGGAAAGCGGCGGCACTGTCATTCGGGAGCGGCGACTACTACCGGGAAATCGTGGCCTGCGA
>CAZOGR010000216.1:1291-2771 GCA_964579355.1 uncultured Dehalococcoidales bacterium
AGAGGGGGTCTATCGATGGCAACGACACAGGAGTTGATTGACGATTATAAGCGGAGGCGCGCTCAGATTACCGGCATGGGTGGCGAAGAAGCCATCAAGAAGCGCCATGAGAAAGGCCAGTGGACAGCCAGAGAGCGGATAGACTACCTTTTCGACGAGGGCACGTTTACCGAAATCGGCACCTTCGTCAAGCATCGCAGCACCAACTTCGGGATGGATAAGCGGGTAATTCCGGCAGAAGGCGTGGTGACGGGTTACGGTCTCGTTAACGGCCGGCCGGTGGTGGCGTTTTCCGAAGATTACATGGCGCTGGCAGGAACATTCGGTGAGTACCACGGATTGAAGGAAATCAGGGCAATCGAATTTGCCTGCGAGATGGGCTGGCCGATTGTCGGGATGAACGATTCCGGGGGCGCCCGGCTGCAGGAAGGGATGGACACTCTCGAAGCGTACGGGCAGCTATTCCACGCCCAGATTCGGGCATCCGGCATCATACCCCAGATTGCCCTGCTGATGGGCCCCTGCCTGGGAGGGCAGGCGTACCACCCGATAATGCAGGACTTCCTGATTCAGTGCAAGCACACCGGGTTCATCGGCATTGCCGGCCCGGCGATTGTGGAGGCTCAGCTCGGGGAGAAAATCAGCCTCGAGGACCTTTCCGGCTGGCAGGCGCACGCGGTGAAATCCGGACAGACGCACATCGTCGCCGAAGACGATAAAGAGGCTATCGATAAAACGAAGGAACTGCTGGCGCTGCTGCCCTCGAACAACATGGAAGCACCGCCGCGAATCGAGTGCACCGACGACCCGAACCGGGTCATTCCGGAACTCGATACGATAATCCCCGACCGGCCGACGCGGCCATACGACATGTTCAAAATAATCCGGGCGATTACCGATAACGGGTATTTCCTGGAGACGCTGAAAGACCATGCGAAATCGGTCATCACCGGTTTTGCCCGGTTCAACGGGCGGCCGGTGGGCATCTGGGCGAACCAGCCGATGCAGATGGCGGGATCAATCGACGTCAATGCCGCCGACAAGGGAGCACGGTTTGTCAGGTTCTGCGACCTGTTCAATATTCCGGTGGTGACGCTGGGCGACTGCGGCGGCTACATGGTCGGTTCGGAACAGGACTGGAAGGGCATCTTACGGCACGGGGCGAAGCTGCTGTTCGCCTGGGCGGACGCGACGATTCCGCTGATTTCGATAATGATACGAAAATCCTACGCGGGCGCTCATTACGGGATGCTCGACAAGGGCATCGGAGCCGACCTGGTATTCGCCTGGCCGACAGCGAGGGTTAACATTGTCGGGGCGAAGACGGCGGCGAGCGTTATTTTCGCCCGCGAGATACGGGAATCACAGAATCCCGAGGAAACCCGGGCACGGCTGGAAGACGAGTACGAACGACTCTACGAAAACCCCTACTGCGGAGCGGAACGGGGTTATATCGACGATGTCATCATGCCGAGCGATA
>CAZOGR010000217.1:0-2762 GCA_964579355.1 uncultured Dehalococcoidales bacterium
CGAACGCTTCTTTCTTGAGCAGTTCGGCTTTATCGGTTTTCTCCCAGGGCAGGTCGATGTCGGTACGTCCGAAATGTCCGTAGGCGGCAGTCTGCCGGAATATCGGCCGGCGAAGGTTGAAATCTCTGATAATTGCCCCTGGCCTGAGGTCGAAATGCTTCATGACCAGGGCTTCGATGATTGCCTCGTCGACTTTTGCCGTGCCGAAGGTTTCGATGGAGACCGACAGCGGGTGAGCGACGCCGATGACGTACGAAATCTGAATTTCGAGGCGGTCGGCCAGTCCGGCGGCAACGCAGTTCTTGGCGATGTACCGGGCGGCGTAAGCGGCGGTACGGTCGACTTTCGTGGGGTCTTTTCCGGAGAATGCGCCGCCGCCGTGACGGGCGATGCCGCCGTAGGTATCGACGAGAATCTTGCGTCCGGTGAAGCCGGTATCAGAAACCGGTCCACCGATGACGAAGCGCCCGGTAGCGTTGATGTAATATTTCGTATCGGCCGTCAGCAGGTTAGCCGGAACGATGGGTTTGATGACGTATTCGATAATATCCTTTTCCAGTTTGGCGTGGTCGATATCGTCATGCTGGGCCGCGATGACGACGTTGGTTACCCTCTGGGGAACACCTTTTTTGTACTCGACCGTTACCTGCGATTTACCGTCGGGACGAAGGTAGGGGATTGTCTTGTCTTTTCTGACTTTCGCCAGTTGGCGTGATAACTTGTGAGCCAGCGCGGTGGTCAGCGGCATGAGTTCGGGGGTTTCGTTGCAGGCGTAACCGAACATCATTCCCTGGTCGCCTGCGCCAATCTTGTCGAGGTCGTCGGCGGCGCCGGTTTTAGCTTCGAGTGATTTGCTGACGCCCATGTCGATGTCTTTCGACTGTTCCTTGATGCCGTTCAGTACCCCGCAGGACAGAGCGTCGAAGCCGTATTCAGGATTGCAGTAACCGATATCGGCGACCACTTCCCTGACAATACTCTGCACGTCGATGTAGGTGCAGGTGGTGATTTCTCCGAGTACGATGACGAGGCCGGTGGTGACGGCGGTCTCGCAGGCAACACGCCCGTTCGGGTCCTTTGCCATGATGGCGTCGAGAATTGCATCCGAAATCTGGTCGCAAACCTTGTCAGGGTGTCCCTCGGTAACCGATTCCGAGGTAAGCAGATAGCTGTCTGAACTGTTAAATCTGGTTGTCATGTATCCCCCCTTTATGTCCCTTCCTGCCAGCTGTTCAGGTAGACTTCTTGTTCGGCAGTCAGTGTGTCTATTTTTATACCCATCGAGTCGAGCTTGAGACGGGCGATTTCCTTATCGATTTCCTCGGGAACCGAATGGACATTCAGTTCCAGCTTGTCGTGATTTTTCACCAGATATTCGAGGCAGAGCGCCTGGTTGGCGAAACTCATGTCCATGACGCTGGCCGGATGGCCTTCCGCCGCCGCCAGGTTAATCAGTCTGCCTTCGCCCAGCAGGTAAATGAGCCGTCCGTCCTTCGTGGTGAATTCCTCGACGAAGGGGCGAACCGTTCGCCGGTTCTTCGAAACGGCTTCCAGTGCCGGTATGTTTATTTCTACGTTGAAGTGTCCGCTGTTGGCGATTATTGCCCCGTTCTTCATTACCTTGAAGTGAGCCTCGTCCAGGATATGTTTGTCACCGGTAAGGGTAATGACGATGTCGGCGACCTTGACCGCTTCGATGAGCGGCATGACCTGGAAACCGTCCATGGCCGCTTCGAGCGCCCTGACCGGAGATACTTCGATGACGACGACGTGGGCACCTAAGCCTTTAGCTCTCATGGCGACCCCCCGCCCGCACCATCCGTACCCGCAGACGACGACAACTTTACCTGCCCAGAGAACGTTGGTAGCCCGGGTGATGCCGTCTATCGTACTCTGTCCGGTGCCGTAGCGGTTATCGAAAAAGTGCTTGGTCTGGGCATCGTTCACGGCAATGATAGGGTACTTGAGTTTCCCCTCGTTAGCCAGGCTGTGCAGCCGGATGACGCCGGTTGTCGTCTCTTCCGTGCCGCCAAGTACGTTTGCAATAAGGTCGTTTCGCTTGGTGTGAAGCATGGTCACGAGGTCGGCTCCGTCATCGGTCGTCAATTGCGGATTATGGTCGAGAGCAGTCGTGATATGGTTATAGTACGTGACATCGTCTTCGCCTTTGATAGCATTCGTGGGAATGCCGAACTCCACCAGAGCTGCGGCGACGTCGTCCTGGGTGCTGAGCGGATTCGAGGCGCAGAGCATAACCTCAGCACCTCCCGCCTGGAGGGCAAGCCCGAGATTAGCCGTTTCGGTGGTGATATGAAGACACCCCGAAATGCGGATTCCCTGAAGCGGTTTTTCTTTAGCGAATCTTTCCTGGATTGACCTGACCACCGGCATTTCCCGGGCAGCCCATTCGATACGCTGCCGGCCGGCTGCCGCAAGTGAAAGGTCTTTTACATCATAGTTTTTCTTAGAGGTCATTCTATCTCCTTGTGCTCAAAATCTTGAATAGAAAAAGAGAAAGGTCGTCATGGCTCGGGTGGATTGCCTGGTTTGTTCCTGCTTCCTTTCGGCCTGCCGCCTTTATTCAGTCGGGGGTGTTCTGCGGGGCATTGTTCAAGGGGAACCGGGCAGTCAAGGCAGGTTTCCCGGCCGTATTCCTTGCAGCCGTCAATCCAGGGAACATCTCCGTTGAAATGCCCATGGAGAGGGTGTTTTTCCTTTTCTTCTTTCGATGGTCTGCCTGACTTGCTCATCTTGTTACTATT
>CAZOGR010000218.1:0-2756 GCA_964579355.1 uncultured Dehalococcoidales bacterium
AAAGTTACGGATGCAACCTTCAGGGACGGGCAGCAGTCTCTCTTCGCGACACGGTTACGGACGGAAGACATTGTCGGTATAGCTCCCGAAATGAACAAAGCAGGATTTCATTCTCTGGAAGTGTGGGGCGGCGCCACCTACGATGTCGCTTTACGTTACCTGGATGAAGACCCATGGAGCAGGCTTCGTACTTTAAAACGCCTTATTCCGGACACGCCTCTCCAGATGCTGCTGCGCGGGCAGAGTGTCGTCGGGTACCGGCACTACGCCGATGACGTCGTCGAAGCATTCGTCAGACAGGCCGCTGAAGCCGGCATCGACATTTTCCGGATATTCGATTCGCTGAATGACGAACGAAATCTCGAAACAAGTCTCAGAGAAGTCAAAGAAAGCGGCAAGCATGCTCAACTTGCCATTTCCTACTCACTGACAGAACGAAAAATGGGCGGCCCGGTGTATACTCTTGATTATTACCTCGAAAAAGCCCGCATATTCCAGGATACGGGAGCTGACAGCATCTGTATCAAGGACATGGCCGGTCTTCTTGCCCCTGATGACGCTTTCACCCTCGTAACAGCTCTGAAGGGCATCCTCCGGATACCTCTGCAACTTCATACTCACTACACCAGCGGCATGGCCTCCATGACCTGCCTGAAAGCGATTGAAGCGGGTGTTGACATCATCGATACCGTTATCGCGCCCTTCGGCCTGCGGTCATCCCATCCGGCCGTGGAACCGATTATGGTAGCGCTCGAAGGGACGGAGCGGGATACGGGACTTAATCTCGAACGAATGCTGGAAATCGGGAAATATTGCGAAACACTGTCCGGGCGTTACAAAGAATACATGAATTCAACCAGGCTTTCGGTTATCGATACGAACGTACTGGCTCACCAGATACCCGGAGGGATGATATCCAATCTGGTATCCCAGTTACGGCAGATGAACGCACTCGATAAACTCGACGCGGTCTACGAAGAGATTCCCCGCGTTCGAAGAGAACTAGGAAATCCGCCCCTCGTGACGCCGACCAGCCAGATTATCGGAGTGATGGCGGTGCAGAATGTCGTAGTCGGCAGATACAAGCTGATTCCGACTCAGGTGCGGGATTACTGCCGGGGTTTGTATGGAAGACCGCCGGCACCAATCGACCCCGGGGTATTGGCGAAAGTACTGAATTTCGGTAAAGGTAAAAAAGAGATAATAGACTGCCGTCCGGCCGATATCCTCGAACCGGAGCTGGAAAAAGTCCGAAAGAAACTGAGCGGGACATCCGACAACATCGAAGACATCCTCACCGTCGCTCTTTATCCGGATACGGGGCTTCGGTTCGTACGGAAGAAATACGGAAAGAGCTGACTTTGCAGATAACAGCGAAACGTATCCGGTGAGTAAACGATAGAACAATTCGGAAGGGGAAATTGACTGGTAGGCCGTACAGGTCTCGAACCTGTGACACCCTGATTAAAAGTCAGGTGCTCTACCAACTGAGCTAACGGCCCCCACTCCTGTAAGTTTATCAAAATCTGCCTCGGCGCGCAACCGGTTTCATATCCAATTTCGCCGTCATTTTCTCTCCATGACGAAACCGCCGTCACGTATCGACGAAACCGGCCAATCTTGACCGTTCATGCACCGATACTGTATTCTAGGCGTGTACCGAACAAAGAGGAGAACGATAAAGTGTACCAGGCACCACGAGGAACCGCTGATATTCTACCGGAGGAACAGCCTTACTGGTACCACGTGGAGCAAAAAGCCCGGGAAATTTGTCAACTCTACGGATATAAACAGATTAAAACCCCTGTGTTCGAAGATGCAGGCCTGTACAATCGCAGTGTCGGCGAGGGAACCGACCTGATGGACAAGGAAATCTATGTCTTCGAGGACCGGGGTAACAACAAACTGGCGCTGATGCCGGAAGGAACCGCCAGTGTCTGCCGGGCGTACGTCGAACATGGCATGCATAACTTGCCCCAGCCGATTAAGGTCTTTTACATAACACCGATATTCCGGTACGACCGACCCCAGGCCGGCCGGTATCGTCTCCATTACCAGTTCGGTTGCGAGGCTATCGGCGATGGCAGTCCGATTATCGATTCGGAAATCATCGACCTGCTGTGGAATTTCTACCTTTCGCTCGGTTTGAATGATATCAACCTTGTCATTAACAGCATAGGTTGCCGGGAATGCCGTCCGAACTACCTTGAGAAACTGGTTCAGCATTATCGGATTCAATACGAATCGATATGCCAGGACTGCAAAACGAGGATGGTAACGAACCCGATGCGCCTTCTCGACTGCAAGAATGAGTCCTGCCAGTCGATTGCCGAAACCGCTCCGAAAAGCATCGAATACCTCTGCGATGATTGCCGGCAGCACCTGGCCGACCTTGAGAACTACCTCGGTATCCTGCGTATCCCCTATTCGGTATCTCACCGGCTGGTAAGAGGGCTGGATTACTATACAAGAACGGTTTTCGAAGTACAGCCGGCCGAAAACAAATCGCAGAGCAGTATCGGCGGTGGGGGGAGGTACGACCACCTCGTTGAAGCTGTCGGGGGAAAGCCTGCTCCGGCAGCCGGGTTCGGAGCCGGCATCGAGCGAATCATCCTTAATATGAAAAACCAGGGAATCACCGTACCGGAAATTCCGGCACCGAAAATCTATATCGCATTTATGGGAAAGGCAGCCGGTGATGCAGCCGTTCGGTTAGCTTCGGAGTTACGAAGTTCCGGAACGGGAGCGCTCACCAC
>CAZOGR010000219.1:0-2752 GCA_964579355.1 uncultured Dehalococcoidales bacterium
GGTCGATTGCTGCCGTCCTGATTTCCTCGGAGGAAACCGGCCTGACCGTCAGTTTACCTTTCGAAGTATCGACCGTTACCTTGATTTCCAGGTCGGCGTTATTCAGAACAATATTTGAATTGAGGTTCAGGCCGGACAGCAGCGAACTCTGGGCATCGGTGAAGGATTGTCCGGCCATCTCGAGAAAACTCGTCATCTCGATGTTTTCCGAAGCCTTATTCTCAGTCATACGGCATTTAACTCCTGATTACAGATTTTTCAGGGTTACTCTTTTGTTTCGGTGGTTCGGGACGGCTCGATTCGTATCGGAGGTGGTACCGGGACGAGTGTTGCCGTCAGTTTCGAGGTTATCTTCAGGTCTTTATTCAGTTTTCGCTCCATCTGGATGGCACTGGTGTTGGCGAACAGTGTTTTTTTACCCTTTTCGGTACTGCTCTCGTTCTCCACCACAGTCAGGTCGAGTGCTACTTCGACGGTTGCCTGGGAAAACTGGTAGAAGGATGGCAGCATGCCGAGTTCGAGCAGGCTGATACTTTGAGGAGGGCTGTTTTTGTAGGTGATATTCCCTTTTTCATCGACCGTCTCGGTGATGTTCCGGACAACGTTCACTCTCGTCTCGGCGAGTTCGGTCATCATCTCGGCGGAAGCTTTATCGAGGCTCATCTGAGCGTCGGCAATGGATTCCCCCAGCATGCGGACGAGGTCGCCGAACGATGTCGAAGGCACTTTACTGACAATCGTATCGGGAGAAACGATAGGGTTCCGGAAAGCGCGGATATCTGTCGGTAGTTTTTTTGGATTAACCATCTGTCTTTCCTGCTCCTGACCTGCATCGGGTATTCCCGGTACAGTATTTTTCGTGATGCGCTTTGAGGTGACAGGCGGGTTGCCCTCCGCCGTGCCACCTCAAACACACTGTTATGGCTACGCTGCCCGGTCGTTAAGCTTCGTTTTCAGGCTTTTCCTTGGGAGGCCGGTTATCGACCACGCTTAAAACCGGTTCGATGCGAGGAGGCGGCGGAACCGGAACCATCTTCGTTACCAGCCGGCTGGTTCCGTGCACCTCTTTGCCGAATTTACGGTTATGCGATACCTCGGTGTTGACGGAAGCGCTGAAACAGGCGAACCCGACTTTCGCTTTGGCGCTTACCTTGACATTCGTCTCCCGGGACGTCGTCGTCTTGATGTCCATGGTGACTTCGATGGTCGCTTCCGAGAACTGATAGAACGTCGGGAGCAGGCCAATCTGGAGCAGCGATACGTCCACCGGAGGACTGTTGGTAAAGGTTACTCCTCCGTCAGCGTCGATTACCTGGGTGACTCCGAGAACCAGCGGCACCGTAGTTTCCGCGAGAAGCTTGGCCGTATCGACTGAATTCTCGTCGAGCGCTCTCTGAGCTTCAGCGATACCGAGCCCCAGTTTCATTACCATTTCGGGTAACGGAACTGCCAGTAATTCCTGTCCTACACCTGCCATGTTCGTTTCTCCTTTTCTCCTGTTTTCTTATTTTTATGTTGCCAGGTCGGGTATATTCATTCCTTCAATACCATCTTCGTCAGCATTTTTAACGCCTGTTCGAATTTTGCGGTATCAACGGTGACCGGACCGATTTTAACGATTAACGGGTTGTTTTTCAGGCGGATGAATCCGCTGAAAGGCAGTGTTACCAGGAAATCACGGGAGGTCAGCTTCATCACTATTTCACCTCCGTTTTCCCGGATTAAACTCTCAGGAGTAACGGCGTTGCAGGTTAACAGGTAGATGCTTCTTTCCGGCCCTTCGATGCTGATTTTGGCACCCATGATGCCGTTCTTCCGGAGGAAATTTCCGGAAGAATCAGGTATAGTATTCATGTTAACGATGCTCCTCATAATCATTCCGGCTCGGAGGGATAGTACTCAGTGGAATTGAATACCGAAAGGTATAACGGAATTCTCTGAAGAAAGGTTGAATTATTCATTATTTGTTAAGTTCCTTTGAGTATTTGTCACACGGGTTGTAAAAATCAGCAAATGGTAAAAAGTAAAGAAGGATTATTCAACCTTTGGGAGATTCATTCGTTACAGATGATAAGGGTGACTGCTTACGAGGTGATAAGGTTCTTACCAACATTGACGACCTTGTCTCCATGGCTCAGCATGGAGACAGTCATGCTTTCAGCTTGCTCTACCAGGAGTATGTCCGTCCTATATATCAATATATTTATATGCGGGTGGATAAAAATACCGAACAGGCGGAGGATTTGACCCAGGAAGTATTCCTCAAAGCCCTGGACAATCTTCAGAAATACCGGTACCGGGGGAAACCTTTTACAAGCTGGCTTTTCCGGATTGCTCACAATCTCGTCATCGATTATTACCGGCATGCTAATAAAAACCATGCTTCTCACATTACCGAGACGACGGTTATGGTGTCCGAGGAAAATCCGGTCAGCACAGTTGAGCGTTCAGCAGAATTGAACGAATTGAAAAAAGCTATCGAAAAATTGCCGCCTCAGCAGAAAGAGGTTATATCATTACGCTTTATCAGCGGGCTGTCGATTGCCGAAACCGCTGAGATAATCGGGAAAACCGACGGCAATGTAAAAAAATTACAGCATGTCGCACTAACGAAACTCAAGAAGATAATGAACAGCCGATGAAGAAAAAATACACGCATCTTGAAGAGTGCCTCGAACGGCTACGGCGCGGAGAAAACCCGGAAGACTTCCTCAGGGAATATCCGGGAGAGGAAGATGAAATACGGTCGTTT
>CAZOGR010000220.1:0-2738 GCA_964579355.1 uncultured Dehalococcoidales bacterium
TTCCCATAAATCCGAATAATATGATTTATTTCTGTTTGCCATTTTCGTCACCCAGTAGCAGTGTGACTGGTGAATTTCTCTTGTATTAATGTTTGCCACGTAACGGTAAGGGCTGACCTGGTAATAATATTGAATGGTTACCTCCGATTTATCAGCCGTTAAAGCGATAACCCGGAAGGCGATATTACCTCCGTTTTCGCCATGCTGGGAGTGAGCCATATAGGTATGCCCTGCAACCGCGTTGACCCCGAACCGGGTATATCCTGAATTCGGAATTGCTACGGTAGCCAAATCGGCATTACCGATATTCCCAAGGTCAATCACTCCCCGCTGATTCAGGTTGTTTGCCCAGAACTTACCATGGCGATAGTAAAGGTCACCACCGGTGAAAGTGCCGGTCAGGTTGGCTGAAAAGTCGTAGCTATCGGAATCCTGGAGGACAGCCTGCAGGAGGTTGTGGTTATGAAACGCCACCTGTATATTGTGGAAGTAAGGGACTCGCCCATCCCGGAGATCAGCATTATCATCGGCGGCCCTGTAAAGAGCGGTGAGGAAATTGCTTTCGTGCGGATCTGAGAAATAATAATCCCTGGGGTACGTAGAAAGTATTTCATGGGCCTCAAATACCAGCCGGTCGGCAGTCCGGGCTCCTGAAGCACCATGTGCGTCGCTAAGCTGCTGACGGAAATCCCAGGCAGCACCGCCGATTGTCATTCCACCGTCATGCCCTTCTCTGTTGAAAGCTGCTTTCCCCTGATACTGCTCGGTATTATTATGATTTCTGGGAAATGCGGAGCATCCTTCGCCGTGAACGGAATCATTCGTAAAAGCATTCGCGAAGTGGTCGGCGAACCCCTCATCCATGGCATACGCTTCAGTATAGTTATTCGGCCAACCAATGTAATCACCATAGAGATGTGCCAAAACATTGTGGGTACATTCGTGATAGACAACATCGCTGGACCGTGCGTAGTTGTTCGTTCCGAACAACATGGGATTACCTGCCCAGGCATTATTGCGCGGGTCATTCACCCTTGCGTTGAATCGACTTGACCCATCCCATTTATTAACCCAGGAATATCCCAGCTCGTTTTCCAGCCAGTCGTGGTAGAGGTTCATGTGGTAAAAAACATTTATGTGATCTCTGTCAGTGGCGGTCCAGGTCAGGTTACACGGACTGCCGGTAGTACAGCTTTCCGTTTCCGAGTATTCGTTACCGTTGAGATTCTGGACATGAGCATGAGGGCCGTCGAGCGTAAAGGTAGCGTCTTTGGGTGATCCCCAGCCTGAAGGAACATTTCTTGAGTAGTTACCGGAATTATTCGTGGTCGCCCTGCCGGCGTCTTCTATCTCGACATACTGACTTCGCATGGGCATGGTTGTGACGGCATCGGTTGGATTTTCGGGGTAAATTTCACCCTGAACCGTACCGGTTACGTTCGCGTCCGGCCTTGCGATATCAGAGCGAATTATTTCCCCATTCAAAGCATCTACAAAGAACAGTTTTTCGATTATCGGGTCAGGTTCTTCTCCAACCAACTGGAACTTCCAGGCGAGGTGATAGATTATCTGATTTTCTTTTGTTTCCGGGTAGATAATCAAAACGCTATCCTGTGCCTGCAGATTCCCGGTTTCAATTCCCTGATAGGATGCTTTCGCGGCAGCGACAGCCTGGTCCAAGGCTATCTTCGGTTTGGTTTCGACTTTTATTTTCGGATGATAGTTGGACGAAAACGAGGATACTTTGCCATTTTCAGAGGACTCAAGACCGACGGTGGCATGATAAACGGGGATTCCTTTATACGTCTGGTTGTACTTGACGTACCACCTGTTTTTGATATTTTTTATCGAGGCTATGTCGAGATTATCAGTATCAACCTTGAAAGTGTCCTTGAATTCCTTCAGGAATTCCTTGAAAACCAATCCCGCATTTTTACCGGAAACGGAGACAGTACCCTTTTCTATCGCTGAGGGTGCTGTATCGATATCAAGTACTCTATCAGGAATTTTAGTGAACCGGTTCTTCGTTATCCTGATTTTACCGGAGAGTTTACTGTTCTGTTTTTTTTCCTCTTTTTTCCCACCTCTGCGTTTTTCCATTATTTTCTCCTCCTATCCAATGACTTACAAGCCATCCACAGATATGTGTGAGTGAGTCTATCCTAACGCTCATGATTTGTCAATGTTGGAGCTGACCCCATACCTCAGGACAAGAGGTGTTCCCTGTTTAACGGGGTAAACCGTGAATTAAACACAATTAATAATGGCTGAGTACACTACCATGTTTGTTCTGGTAGAGCATTATATCTGCTTTGTTTATGATATCGTTTGCTTTCTTTCCGTCTTCCGGCCAGCAACTGAAGCCGAAACTGGCATTTACAGTAGCTGAATCACCAACCTTGACTTTTGACAGCCGGGCATTAATCCGATTAATAATCCGGGATGCAAACTCCAGTTTTGTTCCGGGCAACAGAACGACGAATTCATCTCCTCCAAACCGGAAAGCGTAATCTGAAGCCCGAATAACTTTATTGATAACTTTACCCGTCTTTTTTATAACTTCATCACCGTAAAGATGGCCGAACCTGTCGTTGATTTGTTTCATCGAATCAATATCAAGAATGACGAACGATAACACACCTCCATATCGTTTATGTCTCGTTATTTCCTTAGCCAGGACATCGTCCAGATGCCGTCTGTTATACAAACCGGTCAGTCCATCGATAAGGGCTTCTTCC
>CAZOGR010000221.1:0-2717 GCA_964579355.1 uncultured Dehalococcoidales bacterium
AAACTGGGTAATGCCATGCGACACCTCCGGGTTTTTATACTCAACACATCTTGTATCCATTATCATAACAATCTTCAGTTCTTCTCTTCAAATACCTCCTGTTTTTATGTATAATAATAGGGAAAGATATTTATTAAGAACAATCCTTTCATGCAGATAACGTTTTACTACTTTCATCTACACCGCTTCCGAATCAGGTAGCCGCACTCCGCAGGCTGCATGATTCGATATCGGCATGGTCTGATTTCCCCGCTGTTTCCTGATATTTCGCATATCCGTATCCGATGATGTTGCCGGGTCTGTGTGCGCCGATTCGTAGTTTTCTCATCAAATCGTATTATTATGTAAAAAAGGAACAATAGCTCTATGCAATACCGCCAGGATATCAGAAACGTCGCTATTATCGCCCATGTCGACCATGGAAAAACGACCCTCGTCGATGCCCTCCTCAAGCAGAGCCGCATTTTCCGCGACAACCAGGAAGTCGGCCACCTGATTATGGACAGCAATACCCTCGAACGCGAAAAAGGCATCACCATCATGGCGAAAAATACCGCCGTTCAATATAAGGGAATCAAGATAAACATCATCGATACGCCCGGCCATGCCGATTTCAGCGGCGAAGTGGAGCGGGTTATCAGCATGGCGGACGGCTGCCTGCTGATGATTGATTCGGTCGAAGGACCGATGCCCCAGACAAAATTCGTCCTCCGCCATGCTCTCGCCAAGGGCCTGAAAACCATCGTCGTCATCAATAAAATGGACCGTCCCGAGCGTCGCCCGGCGGATGTGATTCGAATGACCCAGGACCTCTTCCTCGAACTGGCAACGGATGCCGACCAGCTCGATTTTCCGATTGTCTACGCCAGCGCCCGCGACGGTATCGCCTCGGCTGACCCCAACGTCACCGGCACCGATATCAGCCCGGTTTTCGAAGCCATCCTGAAACACGTCCCTCCCCCGCGTATCGAGGAAGGCCCGTTCCAGATGATGGTCTCGAACCTGACCTACGATAATCATAAGGGCAGAATATCCGTCGGTAGAATCTGGCGGGGTTCGGTTGCCGAAGATGACATGGTGACGGTTATCCACAGCGGCGGCGAAACGAGAGACTACAAAATAGCTGAAGTTTTCACCTACCTCGGCTTGAAGCAGCTTAAAGTTGAAAGAGCCTCCGCCGGCGATATCGTTGCCGTCACCGGTATCGATACCGTCAATATCGGCGATACCATCACCGATATCGACCATCCGGACTCCCTGCCCCGAATCGAAGTTGGCGAACCGACCGTCGAAATGACCTTCGGAGTCAACACCTCTCCTTTCCGGGGCAGAGAAGGAAAATACTGCACCTCGCGGCACCTCAGAGAACGCCTCTACCGCGAACTCGATACGAATCTCAGCCTCAGGGTACAGGACTCTCCCACCCCTGATACCTTTATCGTCAAGGGACGCGGCGAATTGCATCTCTCGATTCTCATTGAAACAATGCGCCGGGAAGGCTACGAGTTCGAGGTTTCCAAACCGAAAGCCATTACGAAAATCGTCGACGGACGGGAAGTCGAACCGGTTGAAATCCTCACCATCGATACGAAAGACGAATACATCGGTATTCTCAGCGAACTCCTCGCCAAACGCCAGGCGAAAATGGTCGAGATGCACAACGACGGCACCGGCAATGTCCGTCTTGTCTACCACATCCCCACCAAGGGGCTTATCGGCTTCCGGGGAGCTTTTCTAACCTCGACCCGGGGCGGCAGTGTCATGAATACCCTGTTCCTTGGCTTCGAACCGGTCAAAGGCGACATCCCGAATACCCGCACCGGCGTCCTGGTCGCTTCCGAGGAAGGCTTCGCCATCACCTACGGCCTCAATAACGCCCAGGAACGCGGCGTTACCTTTATCGAGCCGGGAACCCACGTCTATGAAGGAATGATTGTCGGATTGAATCCCCGCCAGCAGGATATTCCCGTCAACGTCTGTAAAGAGAAAAAGAAAACGAACATCAGGTCGTCAACCTCCGATATCGCCGTCAAATTGACTCCTCCCCTGATTTTCAGTCTCGAGCAGTCAATCGACTTTATCAATAACGACGAACTCGTCGAGATAACGCCGGAAAATATCCGCCTCAGAAAAAAGCTCCTGACCTATACCCAGCGCCTCAGGGCTGTCAGCCGGCAGGAATAAACAGGACGGGAAAACAATCGGCTTGTATCGTATACCGATTCATGCAATACTGAAAAAGTGACTGAACTCGACCTCGCATCGATACTCCTGATAGCTGTCGGCCTGGCCGCGGACTGCTTTGCCGTCACCCTCAGCGGCGCATCTGTAAAGAGTTCCTTTTCTCTTTTCCAGGTTCTCCGAACCGCTCTGACCTTCGGTCTCTTCCAGTCCCTGATGCCGGTGCTCGGCTGGCTTCTCGGCTCAACTGTTGTCGAATTCATCGCAGATTTCGACCACTGGATAGCCTTCGGCCTGCTGGGGTTTATCGGCGGAAAAATGATTTGGGAATCATTCAAAAAGGCCGAAGACATCCCGAAAGCCGATTTCACCCGTGGATTCCTTCTCTTTACCCTGGCAGTCGCCACCAGCATCGACGCCCTCGCCGTCGGCCTGACCTTCGCCTGTTTCGAAGTCAACATCGCCTTTACCACCGGTATCATCGGCCTCGTCGCCTTCCTGACTACGATTATCGGCTTCGAGTGCGGGAAAAAACT
>CAZOGR010000222.1:0-2681 GCA_964579355.1 uncultured Dehalococcoidales bacterium
AGTAGCTGAAACTGCTGAAATCCGCCTGTAACAGGGGCAAACCCGGCAGTTTCAAATTTTTTATCGAGGGAACGGGGGAAATACACGTGACCAGTGACGAGATACGAGAGGCTTTTTTACAATTTTTCAAGGGTAAAAACCATACGATTGTTCCCAGTTCCTCGCTTATTCCTCACGGAGACCCCACGTTGCTCCTGACGACCGCCGGCGTGGTCCAGATGAAGCCGTATTTCGCCGGTACAGCCGTTCCCCCCGATACCCGTATGGCAAGCTGCCAGAAATGCTTCCGGACGACCGATATCGAATCGGTGGGAGACACCACGCATAATACCTTTTTCGAGATGCTCGGTAATTTCAGCGTCGGGGATTACTACAAACAAGAGGCTATCGACTGGGCATGGGAATTTCTGACTGCGGTCATGAAGATACCCTCCGGGAAGTTATGGATAACTATTTTTACCGATGATGACGAAGCATTCGATATGTGGCGTGAAAACGGCGTACCGGCAGAGAAAATAGTCAGGCTTGGCGATAACTTCTGGGGGCCGGTCGGCGATTCCGGCCCATGCGGCCCGGACAGCGAAATACACTATGATTTCGGCGAAGGCGCCGGGTGCGGGAAGCCGGATTGCGGACCGGGATGCGATTGCGGTCGATTCGTGGAAATCTGGAACCTGGTTTTTACCGGATTGAACCAGGATAAAGACGGCAAGCGCACGCCTCTCCCGAAACCGAATATCGATACCGGCATGGGGATGGAACGGCTCAGTATCGTCATGCAGAACAAGGCATCTGTATATGATACCGATCTTTTCACTCCGATGATAGAGTTTGTTTCTCATCGGTCGGGGAAACGGTACGGCGCCGGCGAAGAGTCCGACAACGCCATCAGGGTCGTATCGGAACACAGCCGGGGAATACCGTTTCTCATTGCCGACGGCGTCATGCCGGGCAACGAAGGCCGGGGCTACGTTTTACGGAGGCTTATCCGGCGGGCGGCTCTCTACGGGTTGCGCCTGGGACTGGACAAGCCGTTCCTTTACGAGACCGCCTTGATGACCATTGAGAAAATGAACCATGTTTATCCGGAACTGGCGAAGCGGCGGGACTTTATTCTCAAGGTGATACGAACGGAAGAGGAGAAGTTCAGCGAGACGTTGAAAACGGGGCTGGAACTGATAGACGATATCATCTGCGGAAACATCACCGAGATTCCGGGAAGCGATATATTCCGGCTGTACGATACCTACGGATTCCCGGTGGAACTGACGACCGAGGTGGCCGCCGGAAAAGGAATAACCGCCGACCTGGCTGGTTTCGAAAAGGAAATGGAGAAGCAGCGGGAGCGGGCAAAAGCGGCTCACAAATTCGAACTCGCGGAGAAAGACGAACTTTCCGGGAAGCTCAATGTCAGCGGAACGGTGTTTACCGGGTACGGAACATTGAAGCAGAAAAGCACTATTACAGCCTTAGTGGCCGGTAAAGATTGCGCCGAAACTCTCCAGGAAGGGGAGGAAGGCGGCATCGTGCTGGCCGACACGCCTTTCTATGGCGAGATGGGCGGGCAGTTGGGCGATACGGGTGAAATAAAGAGTGAAACCGGGCGATTCATCGTCACGGACACTATCCGGGTACAACCGGGAGTAATTTTACATAAAGGTAACGTCGTTGAGGGGAGTTTCAGTCTCGGTGACGAAGCGGAGGCGGAAGTGGATACGGAGCGCCGGAACGATATCGCCCGCAACCATACGGCGACCCACCTGCTCCAGGCAGCGTTATTGAAGGTTTTGGGCGACCATGTCCAGCAGCGGGGTTCGCTGGTGGCACCCGACCATTTCCGGTTCGATTTTTCTCACCTGGTGGCAATGACGGCCGAAGAAATCGAAGAAGTGGAGCGGGTGGTGAACGGCTACATCCGGGCGAATTTCCCGGTTATCGACGAAGAACTTTCTTATCCGGAAGCGATAAAACAGGGGGCCATCGCCATCTTCGATGAAAAGTACGGTGATACCGTGCGGGTGCTGAAGGTGGGAGACCCGGCCGTCAGCATGGAGCTGTGCGGCGGAACACATGTAAAAATGACGGGCGAGATAGGGTTCTTCCACATCACCAGCGAGAGCAGTATCGGTTCGGGTTTACGGCGTATCGAAGCGGTTACCGGACGGGGTGCCGAAAAACAGTTTAACCGGAACCTTGCCGAATTAAAGCAGGTAGCCAGGCTGCTGGAGACAGAGCCGGGCGAACTGGCGGAAAAAACGAAAGGTCTCCTCGATAACCTGAAGAACGAAAGCCGGCGGGCAGCGATGCTGGAGAGGAAACTGGCGGGCAATGCGTCTGAACTGCTGGCGGAGCAGGCGGTAACGGTGAATGATGTCCGGGTGGTGGCGGCGAAGGTCGAGGCTTCCAGCGCGGAGGTTCTCCGGGAAATGAGCGACCGGCTGCGTGACCGGTTGAAGAGCGTCATCATCGTTCTCGGCAGCGTCGTCGATGACCGGCCCCTGTTCATCGCTGCAGTTACCCCGGACCTGGTGGAGAAAGGGTACAACGCCGGGAATATTATCCGGCAGGTGGCGCAGATTACCGGCGGCGGGGGCGGCGGCAAACCGGGGCTGGCCCAGGCGGGCGGCAAGCAGAAAGAGAAGCTGGAAGAAGCTATCCGGCAGGTGACGGAGATAGTAAAA
>CAZOGR010000223.1:0-2664 GCA_964579355.1 uncultured Dehalococcoidales bacterium
AACAGGATGAACCAGTTCCGGGAAATCCTGTCCACCCTTCACCTCGGCCTCGAAGACCGGCTGACGACCCTTGTCGGCACCCTCTCGGGCGGACAGCGCCAGGCGCTGGCCCTGGTGATGGCGACTATCAGCCGTCCGGACCTGTTGCTGCTCGATGAGCATATTGCCAAGCTTGACCCCAATACCGCCGCTATTGTTCTCAACCTGACGGAGAGTATTGTCTCCGGCGAGAAGATGACCGCCCTGATGGTAACTCATAATATGGAACACGCTCTGCGCTACGGTAACCGGCTGCTGATGATGCATAAAGGTAAACTGATTGTCGATTTGAATACCGAACGGCGAAAAGGCACGACCGTGGCCGACCTGCTGAGAGCTTTCGAACGTTCCAGCGGTGAAGCCCTCGCTGACGACAGTATCCTCCTTAATACCGCTGACAATTCGGAATTGAACGAATAACTACTGCCGGCCGGAAACGGGTATGAAATTTCCGAAATCAATCGTTTTCAGGGTCAACCGCCTTAAGACCGAGATATACACGCTGTACCTGGCTTTCACCGACCCCCGGGTGCCGTGGTACGCCCGGGTTCTGCTTTTTCTGCTCATTGCCTACATGGTGAGTCCGGTGGACATCGTTCCCGACGTCATTCCCGTCCTCGGCGTTCTGGACGACATAATCATATTGTCGCTGGGAATATACCTGGTCACGAAGATGATTCCGGCAGGGGTAATCGAAGAATACCGGAATCAGGCGCGTACTGAAATCGGAGGCTTGAAGTTCCGGGTAGTCGGGCTGACCCTGGTGCTGTTTGCCTGGATTGTGCTGCTGGTGGTGATTGCTATCTTCGTTCTTTAACTACTTGCCGAAAGCAGTCGTAAAGGGTAAAATTTCTAGTAATCGAAAACAGTGAAGGAGAATAACGATGTCGATAGTCATGGGGAATGATGAATTCATTCTGTACGTCAGAAAACACAACCGGAACTGTAAGCTGCAAAACAATGAGCTTGGGAAAAAGATTTGGGAGAAAGTGAAGGAGCTTGACCCGAACGCGAAGGTAGTTGCCGAGGACAAGGCTTCCTATTGGGACCTTCACGCGGTGATGGTGGCCCCGGATAAACTGCCGAAGACATCCGACCAGATGGAATTCGACCGGAACATTCTCCCCGGGATATACGATTTTCTCGATAAGGTATAGGTTGCTTTTAAGATTAGCAGGAAATCCCGTTCGGAAGCAGAGAAGGGCGTATCGATTTCACTACCGGTACGCCCTGATTGTTTTCTTTGTTTTTCGCGAGTATTGAAAGCCATGACGATAAAGGAGCCGGGACAGTATGCCTGACACGGTCGATTCATCGAATAACGAAATAACCCTGAAAGAATGCCTTCGCTGCGGCACCTGCTGCCGGAAGCACCAGGCGATACTGAATGATGAGGAAGCACGGAAAATCGCCCTGTTTCTTGGAATTTCTTTAGAAAAATGGGTAAAGCAGTACGCCGATGCCCGGTGGGGGAGTTCGAGAAATTACCTGATTCAACATAACGATTCCGGCTGTGTTTTTTTGGAAAACAAGGGAAACCTTACCTCGTGTAAAATTCACGAAGTCAGACCGGCCTGCTGCCGCGACTGGGTGCCGGGACCCGACCATAAAGAATGCCGGGAAGGACTGGCACGGCTGGCCGGGAAAGATACTCAGGAATAATAGTAGAATAGAGTTCCGGGAGTGTCCGAAAAATCCCTCTTCGGAAGTTTGAAGTGAGGCCGACGATGCAGCTTCTCCCTTTTGTAAAGTCGCAGACTCGCGATTTATCGGAGGGAGATTGAGGGGGATTTAGAAACATCTACGAATAATTACACTCATTTCTATCTAAGAAAAATTTCTCTTTTCCTGTTCGAATTCCCGTTTTCGGACAGCTTCGGAATATCAAACAACGTTGCGTAGTGTTAATCAGCAATTCCTTGGTTTCGCATTATTTTTCCGAGATAATAATGTCCTCGATATAGATATCGACGGTCGGTAACGAGACTTCGCCGGACGGACCGGCTTTCACCGGCAGTTCGCCGATTGCCTGGGCAACCTCGAATCCTTTGGTTACGTTTCCGAATATCGTGTAGTTTTTCGCGAGGCGCGACCGCAGGTCGGCCAGGCAGATGAAGAACTGGCTGCCGTTCGTGTTCGGACCGGCGTTGGCCATGGCCACCGTGCCCGGCAGGTAGTCCCGCGTTACCTCTTCATCGGCGAACCGGTAGCCCGGCCCGCCGCTGCCGGTGCCGGTCGGGTCGCCGCTCTGGAACATGAAGTCTTTGACGATACGGTGAACGGCTACGTTCCGGTAGTAGCCTTCGTTCGCCAGCCGGACGAAGTTGTTGACGGCAATCGGGGCATCCTCCGGCAGAAGTTCGATTTCTATCTCTCCGTAATTCGTTTTCAGGGTAGCGACGTATTGTTTAGAGGGGTCGATAACCGTGGCCGGTCCGGTGGTAAAGCTCATTTCTTCGCCGACCGCTGCTCCGTCGCCGGTGGCTTTCGCCCGGTACCAGTACGTCTGGTAGGCATAGAGGCCGGAGATGGGGATAGAAAACTCACCGGTTTCGCTGGCCGCTTCGGCAGGGGTCTGATACATGTAGAATCCCGGCTGGGTGCTGAGTTCGAAGGAGATATCGA
>CAZOGR010000224.1:0-2652 GCA_964579355.1 uncultured Dehalococcoidales bacterium
TGACGGTTGAGGAAAATCCACCGGGACGGGGGCGCGGTTCATCGGTCTCACTGCTGGCAGGGTACCTTATCGGCCTTTCCCATATTGATCCGATGACCTATAACCTGTCCCTGGAGCGGTTCCTGCCGGGTGACGCCATGAACAACGTACCGGATATCGACCTTGATTTTCCCCGCAGCATTCGCGAGGAACTGATTCTCCGGACCCACCGGAAGTGGGGCTGGGAACGAGCCGTCCTTACCGGGACAATCGTTACCTACCGAATCCGGGGAGTGGTGCGGGACCTTGGTAAAGCGCTGGGGCTGCCGCAGGCAGATATCGACCGGCTGGCCAAACAGCTTGGCTGGGGAAGCGCCAGGAAACTGGAGTCGGAAATGCTGAAGGCGCCCGGTTTCAAGGAAAAGATAACAATGCCGGGCTGGCGGGAACTGGTCGAGCTGGCGCCGGAACTCGATGCCTTCCCCCGCTGCCTGGGGCAACATCCCGGTGGTATGGTGATATCGTCCAGCCCGCTGACGGATATCGTGCCGGTACAGCGGGGGGCTATCGAAGGGCGCTATGTCTGCCAGTGGGATAAAGACAGTATCGACGATGCAGGCTTCGTGAAAATCGATTTTCTCGCCCTGGGAACCCTTTCCCAGTTACAGGAAGCAGTCGAGATTATCAGGGAACGAACCGGGAAACGGTTCGATATGTCCCGTATCGATTTCGAGGACGCGGCTGTGTACGACATGATGTGCCGCGGCGATACAATCGGCATATTTCAGGTTGAATCCTCGGCGCAGATGCAGACTATCACCCGGTTGCAGCCTCGTAATCTGCTGGATATGGCGCATGAGGTGGGAGCGGTCCGGCCCGGAGTGGGCGTCAATAACGGAGTTCAGGAGTACCTTGCCCGGCGCAGTAAGCGAAAGCCGGTGACGTACGATACACCACTGGAACAACGGGCGCTGGAACGCACCCTCGGGGTGGTGCTTTTTCAGGACCAGGTTAACCAGCTTGCCATTGACGTTGCCGGGTTTGCTCCCAGCCAGGCCGACCGGATGCGCCGGGCTTTCGGCAAGCGGCATAACGAAGAACTGATACGGCAGTATCACGAGCAGTTCCTGGCGGGAGCGGCGGCGCGGGGCGTTCCGGCGGAAGCCGCCGAAACAGTTTTTAAGAAATTCAACGGCCAGTACATGTTTCCCGAGTCGCATGCCTTCGCTTTCGGGGTGACCGCCTACCAGTCAGCCTGGCTGAAATACTACTACCCGCTCGAATTCTTCGTCGGTCTTTTCAACCAGCAGCCGATGGGTTTCTATAACCTCGAAACGCTCAAGGAAGATGCCAAAAGGCACGGCGTGAAAATACTGAATCCGGATATCAACCTCAGCCGGACGAAGTGCCTGGTAGAAGAAATTTCCGATGCTTCTGTTCCTGATACTATCGGAGTCAATCCTGCGTCCGTCGTCCCGGCGAAAGCCGGAATACAGGGTCGGGAGAATGGGGTAAAGAATAACGGCTCTATCCGTCTCGGTTTCCTTCAGGTTCACGGTCTCGGTAAAGCTTCGGCGGAGGCTATCGAAAAAGCCCGGAGTAAAGGGACGTTCAGGAATATCGGCGATTTCCTGGAGCGTACGGGCGTACTCGAGGAAGTTGCCCTGAACCTCGCTTCAGCAGGTGCTTTCGACAGTATCGAGCCGAACCGACGAAAGGTAAAGTGGGAAATCGGCCTTCGGTACCGTCCGGTGAATTCCCAGCTTACTTTACCGCTGCCGGTCGAACAGGATTTACCGGAACTGGCTGTTCCCGGCGATTGGGAGAAGATGAAGGGAGAGTACCGTATCATGGGGCTGTATCCGTCCGGCCATGTCATGGCGCGGCTGAGGCCTCGCCTGGGAAGAAAGTACCGGAACAGCCGGGAGATAGCCAGGCTGAGGGACGGCGACCGGGTAACCGCTGCCGGGCTGGTTATCAGACGGCAACGCCCTCACGGCAAGGTGGTGTTCATGACCCTGGAGGATGAATTCGGTTTGATTCCCCTGATGGTTTTTCCGAAGACCTATGAAAAATACGAATACCGGTTCAAGTCGGCATTCATTCTGATAAACGGCCGGGTGACCCTGCGGGAAGGCACCCGGAACGTGGTGGTGACTGGCGTGCAGTCGTTTGATGTCATGCACAAGGTCCCGAAGTCGAAGGACTGGCAGTGAACACAGTAGTCGATATTATCGAAAAAAGTTGCCGGCTCCTCAGGGAAAACAAAGGTAATTCGTTCGGTTTCTCCTATCACCTGATACTCCTGAATATGAATGGCAATTCATCACCCTGTAGCAAGGTTTATGTTCTGGTAAAAGTATGTACGAATGAGAAAAAATACGTACCGGTAACAGGCTGGAGAATGAGAAAAATGATATATAGTTGATTATTATAGACAACTATATTATAGTATCATCATGGGGGTAGTATGCTAATGAAGATATCGACAAAAGGAAGGTACGGGACGAGAGCCTTGGTGGAACTCGCCTTGCGTGATACCAATGAGCCGGTTCTGTTAAGGGATATTGCGAAAAAACAGGATATCTCCCTTGCGTATCTCGAGCATGTGATTAGTCCGTTGATTGCGGGAGGAATCTTACGGAGTACCAAAGGCCCGAAGGGCGGAATTTC
>CAZOGR010000225.1:0-2646 GCA_964579355.1 uncultured Dehalococcoidales bacterium
GTTACGAAATATCCGGAAAGAGCGAATGACCGGCAAACGAAGGAGAAAAGGGTACATGAAAGCTAAAACCGTAACACTCATCTATTTTTCACCGACAGGCACGACGAAAAAAGTGCTCGAAGGGATTGCCGAGACAATCGGAGCGGAAAATATCAGAACGATTAACCTGACGAAGCCTGATTCAGTTACCCGGGACATCGAAGAAGTCAGCGAGGGACTGGCGATACTCGGCGCGCCGGTGTACGGGGGACGCATTCCGGTTGAAGCGGCAGAGCGGTTTCAGAGGGTAAAAGGAAAAAATACTCCGGCAGTGGTCGTGGTGGTGTACGGAAATCGCGAGTACGATGATGCGCTGATTGAGATGAGGGAAATCGCCCTGCGGCAGGGGTTCAAACCGATTGCCGGAGGCGCGTTTATCGGGGAGCATTCCTACAGTTCTCCGGAAAGTCCGCTGGCGGCCGGAAGGCCGGATACGCAGGATATAGCGATTGCCCGTGACCTGGGAAAGAAAATCGCCGAAAAACTGGAGAAGACGCTGAAAGCGGAAGACATCGGTGAACTGAACGTTCCGGGAAATCTGCCTTTTAAAGAACGGCACGTGATGAAGAAAATCGCCCCGGAGACCGATAAAACACGCTGTACCATGTGCCAGGTATGCGTCGGGCTGTGTCCGACCGGGGCGATTGCGGTGACGAATGAGCTGGTAACGAACGACGAGTTATGTATTCTGTGCGCGGCTTGTGTCAAGGCATGCCCGATGGAAGCCAGGAAAATGGTTTCGCCGCAGGTTGAAAAAGCCCGTGCCTGGTTAAGCGAAACGTGCCGGGAACGAAAAGAACCTTCGGTGTTTATCGAGAGCTAACTATCGGAAGACGGCGGGCGGATTAGAGAAGTTTACCTTTTCTTTCTTTTTCGAAAGACAAGCCCGGGGTTTTTTCTGAAGTCTCACCGGTTCGTTTTTTCCGGTTAGCGGTGGTGACAGCCGTTTCGATGGTCAAGCCGAGAAGCAGGGGAATGAAGACAAAAATGCAGAGGGTTAAAAGAATAGCCTCGGCAGTTGCCATTTTGTTCTCCTCTCAGTACTCAACATGAGAATAACATCATCATCCGGGGCTGACTACCGCAACGATACCTATTTCTTATCTCTCTAAATACCGCTATATACCGAACCGGACAATGATGTACCGCCTGTTCTCTTCCCGTTACCTATAAGCGTATATGCTTAAACGTACCAGGGTGATTTTACGCGAAGCGATTCTGCCCGGAGTGTGTACTGACTTGAGAAAAGTTATGTTCGGTAGTAATATTGAATATAAAGGTAAGAGAGGTGTCGTATGAGCAAGATACGGGTTCTGATAGCTGATGATCATGCCATCGTCAGGGAAGGGACACGCCGGTTTCTCGAACAGGAAGATGACCTCGATGTCATCGGAGAAGCCGCCGACGGTGAGGAAGCAGTCAGAATGACGCTCAGTATGAAGCCGGACGTCGTAATCATGGATATTGCCATGCCGAACGTTGACGGTATCGAAGCAACCAAGCGTATCAAGCAACAGGCGCCGGGAACGACCGTTCTGATACTCTCGGCCTATGATGACGACCAGTTTGTCTTCAGCCTGCTCGAAGCCGGCGCTGCCGGTTACCTTTTGAAGAGTGTCCGGGGAAACGAACTTATCGATGCCATCCGGGCTGTCCACGCCGGGGAATCGGTACTGCATCCCTCGATTGCCCGCAAAGTGCTGAACCGGTTCACGGAAACCGCCTCGGGAGATCCCCGGAAACAGAAAGCCGCCGAGATTCTCACCGACCGTGAAATCGAAGTACTGCAACTGGCTACCCAGGGTTCGAGCAACCAGGAAATAGCCGACAAGCTGTTCCTCAGCTTGCGGACCGTTCAAAGTCACCTCAACCACATTTTCAACAAACTCCAGGTAAGCTCGAGGACCGAAGCGGTGGTTCGGGCGCTTAAAGAAGGCTGGGTCACGCTCGATTCGTGACCGTTCGACCGCTGTCCGAAGAGGAGAAACTGCGAATCGTGAGACAAACCGAATTGCCGTTACAGAATCGTCTGGTAAAGGATTTACGCAAGCCCGGCTTCTTCATTGTCATAATCCTGTTCATCCTGATTACCCTTTCTCACTATGCTGACTTTTTCAACATTTCGTTCAGTCTCGAGAGCCTGATGCCCGGTTCAGGGCTGACCGGTTACACGCTGGAGAGAATTCTTTACCTCGTACCGGTGGTCTGGTCGGGGTTTTTCTTCGGGTTGCGGGGGACGGTTGTCAGCTCGGTGGTAGCCCTGGCCTGCATGCTGCCCCGGGCGATATTCATCGCCGCGATACCGGCCGATGCTATCGTTGAATCGGCCATTGTCACGGTCGTGGGATTTCTCATCAGCGGGCTGTCGGCGTTTTCGATGAGGGTTTTCAGCCGGGAACGACTCTACCTGCAGGAGCTGGAAAAAGCCCATCAGGAACTGAAGGTTTCGGAGGAACGATACCGGAAGCTTTTCGAAAATGCTCATGACGGTATCTGGCTCCAGGACATGGAGGGAAACCTGGTTACGGTTAACGACGCTTCGACGACCATCATCGGTTATGAGAAGGACCAGCTTATCGGCATGAATGTCAGGGAGTTCCTGCCGGA
>CAZOGR010000226.1:0-2627 GCA_964579355.1 uncultured Dehalococcoidales bacterium
AAAAAACCGGGCTGTCTCGTTTGAGACAGCCCGGCAACCTGCTCAATTTTTACAAGTTACTTCCCGTTACTAATCACCCTGATGGTGTCATAACCGATAAACGTTCTCCCGTCAATCAGCCGGCCGGTTACCGTCATCGTCAGGTCTCCTGTCTGGCCGTTCACGGCAGCTATAATCTGCCCCCGGTCGAACTTCACCATCAAGTCTGCTATTCCATCCCGGTCATACTCACCCACCGAAACCGGCTTGATCTGCGCCGGAACCTCATTGCCGTTGATGCTCAACCGGACGGTCGAAACATCAATCATGTTCGGGTCATACCCTGCAGCAAGCTCGATGAAACAGGTGAAAGCATTCTTGTCGCTCTTGCTCTTCAGGTTCAGCGTGTTGGGGTCCAAATCTACAGTTGAAGCGATGATAACGTAGTAGTTGACCGATGCCGTCTGACTGTTCCCCGCGTAATCAACCGCGTTCACGGTAAGCGTGTTCTGCCCGGCCATCGCTGCCAGGTCGATTGTCTCCCCGTTCGCCACCGCCCGGCTGCCGATAAAGGCAGTCGCTTCGGAAACGCCGGAGAGGCCCTCGAAGACCGAGTAATCGACGACGAAGCTGTCGGTTGTCAGGTATATTGTGGCTTCCGGTGAGTTGATACTGATCGACGGATTTGTTTTGTCGATATTGATGTCGCCGACCGTTATACTCGTCTCGTTGCCGGCTTTGTCACTGACGCTGCCGGTGACCGACTGTCCCTGTCCTTCCGTACCGACCGTAATCGGAGGAGTCAGGCTTTCGACGCCGGATAGAGCATCGCCGCCGGTGAAGGTAACGACGACATCGCCATTATTCCAGCCGCTGTCGTTCGGCAGTGTCCGGTCGGCGGTGATTTCAGGAGCCGTTTTATCTATCCGTACCGTCATCACGTTCGAAGAACTGTCTTCGAGTTTTCCGGCATTGTCAATCGAACGATAGTATATGGTATAGATACCTTCTTCGGTTAACGCAATCGGAGCAGTATAGGCGCTCCAGTCGGCTCCGTCCATGCTGTAGAATATAGCCTGGAGTCCCGAACCGCCTTCATCGACCGCGCTCAGGGTTACCGTAACGTCGCTGTTATACCAGCCATTGCCGTTCGGCGCTGAGCTTGCCGCAGCCGTCGTCACCGGAGCTATGGTATCCACCATGGTAACAACGAAAGAACCGCTGTCGGTGCCGCCGTCATCGTCGCTGACCGTCACTAACACGGTATGGGTACCGAAGACATCAAACTGATGGTTCAGCGGGACGTTTTTATTCGCGGTACTGATTTCGACAACCGGAGTTCCGTCCCCGTAATCGACCGTGATTGTCCAGGTGTCGGCGCCGGGATCGGTGAACGAGACCGCGCCGGTAAAGTCTCCCGTATTGACCAGCGTAGCATCCGGCATGGCATCAACCACCGGAGTAACATTGTTGACCGTCAGCACGAAAGACTGAACGGTTGTCCCTCCGTCCTCGTCAGCCGCGGTCACCGTGACCGTCTGGCTCTGAGTCGGGCCATCAACAGCCTCGAACGTCCAGTTCCAGGTGCCGTCGCCATTCTTCGTTACCGTTCCGGCCGAAACACTGAGGGTTACAACATCATCGCCGGGGTCGCTCCATCGGCCTGAATTGACTGCTGTCTGGCCTTCATCGATGGTAACGTCGCCATCGATTGCCAGACCGGGGGCAACGTTATCGATTGTTACCGTCGCCGTATACTCGGTAACACCGCCGTCCTTATCCTGAATTGTCGCTTTCACGGAGCGAGTGCCGTTATCATCCGTAGCAAAAGCGGCGCTGTCGGCAAAACCGAATGCACCGTACCCGTTGCCGTCACCGCCGTCGAAAGCGAAGGTAAATCCCGCCGCCGTATCGGCAGTTCCGGGATCGGTCGGGTTCGCCAGTGTCAGGGTATACGAAGACCCTTCGTCGACCGGTGACGAAACCATGAACACCGCTTCAGGGTCAACATTCTTAACCGTAACCTTCGCTGTCGCAACATCCGTGGCTCCGGCTGCGTCGGTCACCGTCAGAGTCGCCGTATAGACGCCGTTATCGGCATAGGTGTGCGCCGGTTGTACGCCGGCCGCCGTTCCGCCGTCACCGAAATCCCAGTGGTACGAAAGCGTGCCGGCCTCGACATCGGATGAGCCGCTGCCGTCGAAAACGATTACCGAACCTTCGTCACCGGTATAGGGACCGCCGGCAACCGCCGTCGGAGCATCGTTCACCTGCCTGACGGTTATTTTAACGATGGTCCGACTCGATTCCCCCTGCCCGTCACGGGCAGTGTAGAAAAAAGCGTCCAGATCAGCAAAATCAGCCTCCGGTACGTAGGTAAACGAACCGTCGCTGTTCAGGGTCACTACCCCGTGATCGGTAGCATTGAAAAGGAGCGCGGTGAGAACGTCTCCGTCGATATCCGTGTCATTCCCCAGCACGCCGGGGGCCGGAACGACAAGAACGGTATCTTCATCGATAGTATAGTTATCGACTTGAGCCACCGGCAGGTCGTTGACCGGTTCGACGGTGACCGTCACACTGCCCGTTAGCGTAAGATTCGAATCGCCGGGCATGCCGCCGTACTCCACCACGTATCCCTGGATACT
>CAZOGR010000227.1:0-2625 GCA_964579355.1 uncultured Dehalococcoidales bacterium
AAAAACCGCGGCCTGCTGTTACTGATTTCGAACATTATCATGGGCGCCGCCCTCGTTGTTTTCGCTTTCTCCGTCTCCTGGCCGCTCTCCATGGCAATGATGGTACTGGTCGGCGTCGGGCGTATCGGGGGAAATACCACCGGTAACGCCCTGCTTCAGACCCATACCGCTCCCGAATACCTCGGCCGGGTCATGAGCCTGATGATGCTCAACTTCGGCCTCAGCGGCCTCGGCACCTTCTTTGCCGGAATCCTCGCCGAAACCGTCAGTGCTCCCTGGGCTATCGGCGGCCTCGCCATGATACTGATAGCCATCTCGCTGGTCGCCATCGTCTCCCTGCCCGGATTCAGAAAGCTGGATTAGCCCTGAACGCGGGAATAGGATAAACCCCGCCTTCCGGTTCTCTCCGTCGTGCGATAAAACGGTTCGCTGATTCTTCGGTGCAATTGTATTTGAACTATTCCAAATATATATGATAATATTTATCATCTTTATAAACTAATAGGGAAAATACCCTCGCAATGAAACTGAAAGAAGAGAAAAAAGAAAAAGGAGAGAAAAATGGCCGAAACATACCGATGTCTCAATCCCCTGGGAATCCAGGAACCGGTGGAAATCAAACCCCTCGCACCGTCCCTTGACACGATTAAAGGAAAAACGATTTACCTGTGCATCAATGCCGGAGGCGACCAGGATATCACCATTCCCCTCCTGAAAAAACTCCCGGCAGACTACCCGGATACGAACTGGAAGGTTAAAAGACAGTTCGGCTTCAGCGCCGAATTGACCGAAGAAGAGAGGAAAGGCTGCGACGCTGTCATCGCCGGCGTCATATGGTGACATGGCGCCATCTGGGAACAGTTGTTCCAGGTAGCGGATGTTGAACAGTCAGGTATTCCCATCGTTTCTCTGATATATGAAGACCAGTCCGAATGCTTCCGGCAGGCAGCCCTCCTCGAAGGTTCGCCCCTTCTTCGCTACGTGGCAGTCTCGCGAACCATCCAGGGTCCGGCGGATGTCGAACGCTTCCTGCCCGAAGTCTTCCGCCAGCTTACCCGCCCCCTCACCGAGGAAGAGAAAAAAGGCGGAACTTATACCATCAACCAGGAACGAATTCTCTTCGAGGGCACCCTCGAAGATGCCGAAAAATTCTACATGCAGACCGACCGGTACCCGGCCCTCCGCAACGCCCCCATCGCCCGGTACACGGACGGACTTCCCATCGTCGTCCCGACCGAGCAGCGTGTCGCTGAAATGCTGAAAGGCACCAGCCACAAGCCGGACGAACTGATTACCTATAAAGCCGACCACGGCGGATTCGCCTTCCAGCGAGTCGGAAAAAAGCGGATGACCGGCGACCCGGTTCTCTTCCGTCCCGTCGACCGGAAGGCAACCGTCGAACAGGTTGCCGTCAATGCCGTCATGGCCGGCTGCACACCGGATATGTTCCCGGTTGTTCTGGCAATGGCTGAAGCCGGTGGCGGCGGGGGTGGCGACGGCCGCGGCAGTATCGGTTTCGTGGTTTCCGGACCGATTGCTAAAGAAATCGGCATGAATTTCAACGTCGGCCTGATGGGACCCGGCAACCCGGCAAACCGGAGCCTCGCCCGCGCCGGCGAACTGATGTGGCGTAATTTCGGCGGCAACATTCCGAACGTGACCAACTGCGGCGTCATGGGCGCCCCTCTTTTCAACGTCGTCCCCGAAGACCTTGATTCTATTCCCGAAGGCTGGAAGAGTCTCAGCGAGGAATACGATTTCAAGCGCACCGATAACGTCCTTTACACCTTCAACTTCGGCCGCGGCGGCTCGACCAACATCCACCGTACCGAATTCTCTCCCGGCGGCTACCGCGCCTTCATCAAGAGCGGCCACGGCGGCATCGCCCGCCGGCTCGGCGTTAAAGGCGTTCCCGGGCCGAAAAACTGGCTCCAGTACCTGATTCCCGGTATCTGGCATGACCGGGAAGGCGGTATCACCTTCTTTATGCTGCCCCAGATGGCCTGGGCTTTGAAAGAAGCCGGTTTCAAAAGCAAGGACGATGTCTACGAATGGATTTACCGGGCGAGCTTCACCTCGCTGGCTGACTACCGCACCCATTCGTGGGTCGATGTGAACACCAACTCCTGGCAGGGTATCGAACCGCGTTCGGGAAAACCCTACAAGGAATTACCCGATGACTACCAGGTATCCTTCGTTCGTGACCCCTACGAAAGCTGTATCATCGTTACCGGCAGCGGCGAGGAATATCCTCAGTGGTTCAGCGCCCGGAGACCCGGCTCAGACCCGGTCTATAATATCGATAACTGGAAATAACTCCCGTTTTTTCCTTTCAACGATGAAGAGGGGACAGGTCTCCTGTCTCCTCTTTCTCATTTATTTTTTCAAGCCGATGAGCCTGAACTGCATCATTTTATTTTTTGCGCAGATAGCTATATAATCTATGAAGTCTTAATCGACTATGAAAATTTTTTGAAAGGAGATAGAAATGGCGGAAACGTACAAATGCCTGAACCCGGTAGGCATTCAGGCACCTGTGGAACTCAAACCCCTTGCTCCGCCCCTGGACACCATCAAAGGCAAGACCATTTACCTGTGCATCAATGCCGGAGGCGACCAGGACAT
>CAZOGR010000228.1:0-2581 GCA_964579355.1 uncultured Dehalococcoidales bacterium
GAGGTCACCTCGAAGGAAGGATTTTCGGTGGTTGCCCCGATGAGGGTAATGGTGCCGTCTTCGACGTAGGGCAGAATGGCATCCTGCTGGGCTTTGTTGAAACGGTGAATTTCATCGATAAAGAGTATCGTTCTCTGTCCCGAACTGCGACGCCGTTCCCGTGCCTGCTCGATTGCCCGGCGCAGTTCGGCGACGCCGGCGCTGACGGCACTGACCATGGTGAAAGCGGCGTCGGTGACGCTGGCAATAACGTACGCCAGGGTGGTCTTGCCGCTCCCGGGCGGCCCCCAGAGCACTATCGAAGGCAGGCGTCCGGCTTCGATTGCCTTCCTCAGTACCCGGCCTTCGCCGATGATGTGCTGCTGCCCGACGTATTCGTTGAACGTCGAAGGCCGCATCCGCGTCGCCAGCGGCGCCTGCTGCCTTCCCTGTTCCTCGTTCTGCCGTTCGAACATATCCATGCTGCTTCACCTCCCGTAAAAAGGTTATTCTATATTAGCACCGGACTGAGGCGTAATCCAGTTTTTCCGGTACCGGGATATATTTCGCAGCAGATATTGACTTTTCACTGTGTATGAATTAAGCTTCTTCAATATCCGCGTTCAAACAGAATAATTACTGACAGAGGGTGCTATAGCTGCCGTATAGCGAGGCAGGCTGTGGCACCCTTTTTCCGTAATGTTAAGGAGGTGTCTATGTAGTTTATTGTCCGGAATACTCACGAACACTCGACAGTTCGATTACCCCCGACCCATCATAACCATAGTCTCAGGATGAGCTGCAAAATCAACCTGGCAACCAGGTGAAAGGAAGATATCCGCATGGCAAAAAAGATTGTCTGGATTCTTGTATGCTGCCTGATGACACTGTCGCTGCTTGCAGTCTCCTGTACCAAAACAGAAGAAGGTGAACAGGCGGCATCGGATAAACCGGAATACGGAGGCGTTCTGAATGTCTCGTTAACCCGTAATGTAGACGACTTCCTTCCGTGGTCGATTTTTACCGCCGCGCCGGTTATGGCCTGTAACGAATGGCTCTGGAACGGTGACTGGGCGAAAGGATACGCCGGTGGCTATGGAACCGGCGAGGTAGGATGGGCAGGTTCCACTAACCTGAAAGACCTGAAAACCTACTACATCGCCGAGAGTATTTCATGGAAGGCCGATGACGGCGGTGAAACCGGCACCATTTTCATCAAGATTAAAGAAGGCATTCGCTATGGGCTCGACACGGAGAATCCGGCGAGCGTCCTCGTCGGCGGCAGAGAAGTAACCATCGATGATGTTATCTGGAACTTCGATACCCGCCTCAACGATACCCGCAGCCACCCGGGGCTGTTCCTCGGCACCAGCTATCCCTGGACTCACGGTATCTACGGCAAGAAACTCGGCCCGAGAGAAGTTTCCTACACCGTGCCTATTGCCGAACTCCTTAACGCTGTCATGCTGCTCTGCGACGGCGCTCAGATATTCCCGCCGGAACTTGATACAGTGTACGAAGGCGAATCGACCATCGACTGGAAAGTCTGTTTCGGCGCCGGTGCCTTCATGGTTAAAGACGTCATTGTCGATAACAAGATAGAACTGAAACGAAACCCCAACTACTGGGGGAAAAATCCGGTCGGCCCCGGTAAAGGTGACCAGTTGCCGTACCTCGACGGCATCAAATTCCTCGTCATGCCTGACCTCTCCACCCGGCTGGCGGCTTTCCGCACCGGCCAGCTTGACCAGATTGGCGCCCTCTCCATCGAAGACCGGGCTTTGATGCTTCAACAGAAACCCGACCTCAAGGAAGCTGTGGGCGGGCTGCTTGCCATCAACCTGCTCGGCATGAGGACCGATATCCCGGGAACTCCCTATGCCGATGTCCGGGTCCGCCGCGCCATGATGATGGCAACCGACTTCAACGAAATTAATGAAGGTCTCTACCAGGGGCTGGGACAGATTCTCACCTGGCCGTACTGGGTACAGAAAGGCTACGAACCACTCTACCTCGGCCTCGACGACCCCGACATGCCGGCAACCATCAAGGAATTGTATGTGTACAATCCGGAAAAGGCAAAAACATTGCTTGCCGAAGCCGGTTACCCCGACGGGTTCAGAGCCGAAGTCGTCCTGACCAACAACGAGGTCGACTACTACTCGGTAGTCAAGGAAATGTGGGCGAAAGTCGGTATCGACCTGGATTTCAATATCCAGGAAACCGGCGGCTATCTCAGCATTCTCTACGGCCTGTCCTACGAAGAAATGATTGTCGGAGCGATTCCTCCGCCGTCATCCTGGCCGGAAGTCGCGGGCTACACCGGCGTCAGCCTGAGTAACTTCTCCCGTATCAATGACCCGGCAGTCATCGCCGCCACCAATCACATGATGACGACGGCTATCACCGACCTCAACGCCGCCATGGGCGAAACGAGGGAAATGATGAAAACTCTCCTCGAAGGCGCCTGGGTCATCCCGACGCCGCGATACCCGACCTACACTCTCTGGTGGCCCTGGCTGAAGAACTATTCCGGCGAAAACTGGGTCGGCTGGCTGGCCTGGAACTGGCCGTGGTGGGTCTGGATTGACCAGGATTTGAA
>CAZOGR010000229.1:0-2566 GCA_964579355.1 uncultured Dehalococcoidales bacterium
GGTAGCCGCCCGGGTCGCCGTCGGCGTCCATGTGCCAGAGCGAAACTCCCGGTCTCTGCATGATGTCTATCCAGTTGTCGGCATTGATTTCATTGCTGAATGGGGATTCGTCCGTGTACCGGAGAACCATTCGGTTCGAAGCGAAGCACAGGTACCAGTCGGCGTATTCCGGCATCATCAGGTGGCGCAGCAGGGCGTAATCGGCCGAAGCGATGATATCGCATTCCCTTCCCCGGATGACGTCCCGGACAAGGTCGGCGCTTCCTCCCATTGAATCGGATATCTCAATATCCGGGTAGAGCCGGTTGAATGCCTTGTGAATCCCGGTGAAGGCGCCGGTCAGGCTTCCGGCGTGGAGAACAACCAGTCTTTTTTCGTCCATCAGTCCGCCTCCTTGAACGTTATACCGGCAGCGGCAAAATTACCGCTGCCGGTACAATTACCGTTGCTTTTCTACCATAAATCCGGCAGGCTCGGCCTGAACCAGATGACCCAGGAGCGTGTTTCCCGCCGGAAAGTGATGCTGCCGTTGTTGTTTTCGGTCAGCCATTTATCGGTATTTTTTTTGAAGACGGGTGAAATGATATCGGTACCCGTCTCCCGAAGCTTCCAGAGCCAGGCATAGGCTTCTTCACGACCGGAGAAGTCTTTCTCCCAGCCGTCCGCGACGACATTGATACTCGGGTCGAACCCCATGTCGTATACCTGGTTGTAGGTGATGTTGTATCCCAGCCGCCGGTCGGTCGGTCGCATCGGGGGAAAGCCTTCAGCGCCTTCCACGCCCCGGAAAAGGTCGCCGACGACGGTCGGGACGTTGGGCATGTTCGCCCAGCCGACCAGTACCACGTACTTCCTGGCGAACGTCGCCGTCCTGCGGATATCCTGCATGCCGGGGGAACGGGAAGCGATGACGATATCATGCTGCTCGACGTTTTTACCAAGGACGGCATCCTCCCAGTTCATTTTGACAAAATTGATGTTGGTTACCCCGGCTGCCTGAGCATTCTCTTTGCAGTGATTGAGCATGAAATCGGAGGCATCGAGCGAGGTAACGCTCTTTGCCCGCCGGGCCATCGGAACCGAGATTCTGCCCGGCCCGCAGCCGATATCGAGCACGGTGTCGTTTTCATCCGTATCGAACGCGTTGAGCTGGTTCAGCGTGTAGCGCTTCTCCATGTGGGCAATCATGTTATACATGTCGGCGCTTTTACCCCATCGTTCGCCGGGGTCTTCCTGCGCCTGCGGCTGCCCGCCGCGGGGCATGGGCGGCATACTTAGCTGCCGGAGGACTTCCCAGTTGATTAACGAGTCCATAGTGTACTCCTCACACGTTTATTACCGAAATCCGTTAGCTCTGAGAGCCTGCCAGAATCATATCGAGTTCATCTTCGGGAATTTTGTAGCCGCCGTGGAATGTCCGGTAAAATTCCCTGACTTCCTGCCGTAAATCCAGTTCGGTGAACAGGTCAGGGTACATCATCTTGGCCAGCCAGAGCGGCATCAGCGAGCCTTCGGCGCTCCGCACCGACCACAGGTATGTACCGGTCGGAACGATGTATACCTTGCCGTTTTTCACCGCCGGAATGGTCTGGAAGGTGGGTTCGGTAAGAATCTGGTCCTTGCCTGACTTGTTGTGGGTGAAAATGACGTCCGGGTTCCACCTGATAACATCTTCCGAACTGATGCTGGTGCCGGGTGTCGCCCCGGTTGCGCCGGACTCGGCCGCCACGTTGATACCGCCGGCTTCCGTCATGTACACCGAGCAGATATCCTCGGCGTTAATCGTGCTGAGGGCGCCGGCGCGGTAGTTGAGCATCAGGGCCCTGACTTTATCGCCCTGGGCGATACCGGCTGTCTTTTCAGAAACGTAATCGAAATTTCCCTGGTAGTATTCACAGAAGTTTTCGGCAATAGCCGGGGCATCGCCGCCGAGTATTTTGGCGATTTCCCTGATATTTCCCTTCATCTGTTCGACGGTCGAGAAGGAATCGAGCTTTACTACGGCAATACCGGCGGCGTTAAGCTGGTCGATAGTCGCCTGGTCCCGAATCGGGCCATACGCAACCTGGGCGCCGGAGCCGATAATGTCTTCGACATTTCCCGTCGTCAGTCCCCGGGGATTGGCCTTTGCATAGGTAGGGAACACCTTGTTGAAATAGGCGTTTGTCCCGCCGAAGGCCGTGCAGACCAGCCGGTCGGCGCAGCCGAGTACCGCCGTCATGTGAGCCATGGCGCCGATTTGCGGAGCAACCCGCTCGACCGTATAAGGAATCGTAATCTCTGTCCCGGCGCTATCGGTAACTTTTCGTGTCGTCGGGGTTTCTTCGGTGACAACTTTCGTGTCTTCTGTAACGACCGGCATTTTTTCGGTCTCCGTCTCTTGTTCCGTTACCGGTGTTTCTGTCTCTGTTTCTTTTTCCTGTTCTTTCGTACATCCGCCGAGGACCATGGTGACTGACAGTATCACAAGGCCAGCGAAGTACAGAACTCGTTTGAACGTAGTGTTCACTTCCTTTCTTCCTCCTTTTTTAGTCTCTTTTCATATTGCAGCGGTGTTGATACCGGC
>CAZOGR010000230.1:0-2550 GCA_964579355.1 uncultured Dehalococcoidales bacterium
GAACGTATCTCGACGGTGAATTCGTTAGCGACGATTCTTTCTCCGAAATCGGTAGCGGTCATCGGCGCCAGTCGCGACCCCCAGTCTCTCGGCCATATCGTGCTCCGCTGCATTCTGCAGGGTGGATTTACCGGGACGGTGTACCCAATTAATCCCAAAGCTTCATCCATCATGTCGGTCAAGACCTATTCTTCGATTACGGCCGTACCGGACGATGTCGACCTGGCAATCATCCTCGTTCCGGCGCCGGTGGTTTCAAGGATAGCCGAAGAGTGCGGGCGAAAGGGTGTCCGGTCGCTGATTGTCATCTCGGACGGTTTCCGCGAGCGCGGACCGGAAGGGGCTGCCCGGGAGGAAGAACTCAAGGATATCGCTCTCGGTTACGGGATGAGAATCATCGGCCCGAACTGCATGGGCATCATCAACACCGACCCGGCGGTATCGCTCAACGCGACGTTCTCGCCGGTGTACCCCCCTCAGGGAAATGTCGGTTTCATTTCCCAGAGCGGGGCGATGGGGCTGACAATTCTGAAGAATGCCGATGATTTGAACATCGGTATTTCCACCTTCTTCAGCATGGGAAACAGGGCCGACTTATCGGCAGTCGATTTCCTTCAATACTGGGAAAACGATCCGGTGACGCAGGTTATCCTGCTCTACATGGAGTCATTCGGCAATCCCCGTGAATTCGCCCGGATTGCCCGGCGGGTGACGAGGAAGAAACCGATTGTTGTAGTGAAAAGCGGCACGACGGCGGCCGGCTCGCGGGCGGCGGCTTCCCACACCGGTGCCCTGGCGACCTCGGACGTTGCCTCGGATGTGCTGTTCCGCCATGCCGGTATCATCCGGGTGAACGCCATGGAAGAGCTGTTCAACGTGGCGAGCCTGCTCTCCACGCAACCGCTGCCGAGAGGGAGACGGCTGGCGATTCTGACCAACGGCGGAGGACCGGGTATCATTGCTGCCGACGCGGCTTCGAATAACGGCCTGGAACTACCCGAATTATCCGGCGCAACAATCGAAAAAATCAAGTCGGTCATGAAACGGGATATCAACATTGCCAACCCGATGGACACAACCGCCGGCGCCTCGGCGGCCGATTTCGAAGCGGTATTGAAGATACTTGCCGCCGATGACAATATCGACGCGGTGCTGACGATATTCATTCCGCCGTTCATTCAGACGGAGGACGACATGGGGTTAACCATGAAGCGGGTGGCGCCGTTATTCTGGAAACACAAGAAGCCGGTGATGAGCTGCTTCCTCGGTAACCGGGGTTTCCAGGGGCAACTGAAATACAAGGGACGGGCGGTGCCGAACTTCTCGTTCCCCGAAGAAGCGGTCGGGGCGCTGGCGAAAGCTGTCGACTACGCGGAGATGAAGCAGAAGCCGAAAGGCTCGGTTCCCCGGTTAACGAACATCCTGCGGGAGGAGGCGCAGCAACTGGTGCTCGATATCATGAGCCGCACCACCGAGCGGCCTCTGTGGATGGAAGCGGAAGATATCAACCGGCTGCTGGAATATTACAGCATTAACATGGCCGGAGCGAGGTTTACCAGGACCGCGAAAGAAGCGGCTGAAGAAGCCTCAAAAATCGGTTATCCCGTGGCTGTCAAGCTGGCTTCGGCGACGATTACCCATAAAACAGATGTCGGCGGGGTGGTAACGGACGTGAACTCGGCGGAGGAAGTCATCGAAGCTTTCAACGGTATTAAAGAACGGCTGTCCGATCTGGGAAGAGAAAGTGAGATGGACGGCGTCCTGGTGCAAAAGATGGTAGAGGGTGGTATCGAAGCGATTGTCGGGGTGACGCATGACCCGTCGTTCGGTCCGCTGATGATGTTCGGCTCCGGGGGAATTCAAGCCGAACTTGCCAGGGATGTGACGCTCAAGCTGCACCCGCTGACAACCGAAGACGCCGGTGAGATGATACGGTCGGTGAAGATGTCCCGGTTATTCGAAGGCTACCGGGGGGCACCGGCCAGCGATACGGCCGCCCTGGAAGACCTGCTGTTGCGGATATCCGCCATGATTGAGGATATTCATGAAATCGAAGAAATGGATTTGAACCCGGTGAAAGTACTGTCGAAAGGCGAGGGATACTGGGTCATCGATGCCCGGATACTGCTGAAGTAGTATACTTTTTTTCAGAGAAAAAAGTATACTATAATTATGAAGTAAAGATGAATAACAAGGAGGTGGTATGGAAAAGCTTCAAAAGCTGAAACGGTTCAATCTCATCATGGGGGTTCTTCATCTTGTCCAGGGCGTGGCGATGGCGTTCCTGGCTTCGAGTGTCATCCAGACAATCGCTGAATTCAAGCCGGTAATCACCCAGTATTACCTGACCTACAACACGGCGACGGCGTCGCTGGAACTGGCGGTAAGAGATTTATTCGATTTACCGTTCGGATTCCTGGTGGCTTCGTTCCTGCTGATATCGGCAATCGCCCACGGCCTGATTGTCCTCAACAGCAGGACCTATTTCGCCGACCTGGAGAAGGGCATCAACAAGTTCCGCTGGTTCGAGTACGCCCTGAGTTCATCGGT
>CAZOGR010000231.1:0-2531 GCA_964579355.1 uncultured Dehalococcoidales bacterium
TGGTGCCGAGGATCAGAGTCGAACTGATGACACCTTGATTTTCAGTCAAGTGCTCTACCACCTGAGCTACCTCGGCACTGGATATGCACAAAGTTAATTGTATCTATTCACAGTGCAGGGTGTCAAGTGACAGAATGGAAGAAAACCGGTATTCGGCATCTGATTTTTTTTAAGCCTGGCCAAGGCCCTGCCTTTTCACCGTGCCGTTGGTCAGTTTGTCGGCTTCCGCGTTCATTTCTCTCGGAATGTGGGTAATCGAAAATTTCCTGAATTTCGATTTCAACACCAGCACTTTATCGAAAAACGGTTTTAGCTGCTGGTTCCTCACCTTGTACTGGCCGTTCAACTGGCGAACGACAAGCTGTGAGTCGGCAAACATGACCACTTCTTCGACCCCCGCGGACAAGGCTTTTTCAAGAGCGGCGATAACCGCCATGTATTCGGCCTGGTTGTTCGTTACGACGCCGACAGACCTGGATATCGTATCGACCGTTTCTCCGGCTTCATTTTTTATTACAACCCCTATCGCGCCGGGGCCTGGATTGGGGTCGGCTCCCCCGTCGGTATAGATAACAGCTTTTTTCATGGTTACTGGCTGGTGAAAAGAATACGCCCGCAACTGCCGCAACGCGTCAGCGTGCCGCTCCGTACCTGCTGAAGCTCATTTACCGGAAGTTGAATTCGACAACCCCGGCAAATACCCCGTTCCACCTCAGCGACCGCCGTGCCTTTTTGCCGTTTCAATTCTTCGTACATGGCGAGGATATCGCTTTCGAACGCCCCGGCCAGACTGTCCCGGCTCGATTGCAGGGCGGCTATCTTCTTTTCTGTCTCTTTCTTTTCTTCGTTAAGTTGTTTCTGCTCGTCAGACCAGGCGGCATTCAGTTCCTTCAAGCGGCTTTCAATGCCGGCGACCGAACGCTGCGATTGTTCCGCAGCCTCCATTAGTTCAAGCTCTTTGTCTTCGAGACCACCCCGGCCGGATTTCAGGTTTTCTATCTCCTGCTGGAGTCCGGAAAGCTCTTTCGGATTCGACGTCCTCCCGCTGTAGAGTTCTTCTTCGAATTTCTTTACCTTACTTGAAATGCTATCGATTTCCAGCTCCAGCGAACGCTGCTGACGGGCCAGCTCTTCGAGCTTCTTTCGTTCCGAATCAAGGCCGACGGCGGTGACGGCTATCTCAGGATTGCCTTTAAGCTTTTCCAGTATCCGGGCATGAGCCTGGCGGCAGGACGCGAGTTCCCGGTCGATTTCCTGCAGGTTGTACAATTCTCTGCCGATGCTCATATCAGTTCCGCTAATTTTATAACTCCTGACGATGAATAGCAACCGCTCTTATCAATCTTATTTTTCGGATTGTGACAAACTATCGGTCAAAAATAGAACAAATGTGCTATTATAGAAACCATGAACAAAAAAATCAAAGAAAGGTGAAAGTATGGAAAACGAACTGGAAAAACCCGGAAAAGGAATCGGCAACCAGAATGCCCGGAAGCACGGCTTCTATTCGAACGTTCTCAGCGCCGAAGAACAGGAAGAGTACGAAAGGGCGCGGCTCATGGATGGATTCGATGACGAAATAGCCCTGCTGAGAGTCAAGATAAAGTCGCTCGTCGAGAATTACCCGGAGAACGTCAGATTGATTACCCTGGCTCTGAACACGCTCGCAAGGATGGTGATGACCAGGAATAACGTCGAACCGGCTCGTAAGGAAACGGTTGCCGAAACTATCACAAACATCCTGAAAGGAGTAGCCCTGCCGGCGGGTATCGGCATCGCTACTATTTTGAAAAAATAACCATGGAATTGAGTGAGAACCGACTTTTCGGCATACTGCGCCCGTACCAGTTCGAGGTGGCTCAGGCAATTATCACCAGTATCCGTAAAGGACTGGGGCTGACGTTTTGTGTGGAAATCGCCCGGCAGGGAGGCAAGAACGAACTCTCGGCCCGGCTCGAAGCCTGGCTGCTGATTGTAAACTGCCAGTCCCCGGTCAATCTAATCAAGTGTGCTCCGACATTCCGGCCCCAGATTGTCATCTCGATGAACCGCCTGAAGGATAGCTTGAAGGGCGTTCTGAAAAATTCCCATTTGGAGGACTATCTGGCTGCGGAAATGGGCTACATCATCCGCCTCAACCAGGCACGCGCGATATTCCTTTCCGCCGGCGAATCGTCCAGCGTCGTCGGCCACACCGCGAATCTCCTTCTGGAAATCGATGAAGCCCAGGATGTCAGCCGGGAAAAATACACTAAAGACTTTCGCCCGATGGGCAGCACCGCCAATGTAACCACCGTACTGTATGGTACCACCTGGGACGATTCCACACTCCTCGAAGAAACGAAACAGACGGGCTACGAACTGGAGAAAAAAGATGGCCTGAAGCGGTGTTTCCGTTATGATTGGCAGGAAGTAGCGAAGTATAATCCCGGCTACCGCGCTTACGTGGAAAATGAACGGGAACGCCTCGGCGGAAACCACCCTCTTTTCCTGACGCAGTACTGCCTTCAGCCGGTGGCCGGCGGAGGGAA
>CAZOGR010000232.1:0-2530 GCA_964579355.1 uncultured Dehalococcoidales bacterium
TCGCCCATGACGCAGTACTCGGCGGTTGCCCCGGACGGAATTGCCCCGTCGACAACCAGGACGTAGCCGCCCTTCTTTTCCTTTGCCGTGTCTTCCAGTGCCTGGATAGCAATGTCACCACTGCCCGCCATCAGTGTCTGATGAAAACGAAGGTTGATGTGCGTTCCGGGAACCACCTCGTCTATCAGCAGGTTTTTTACGGTAGGACTGGCCGAGTTCAGCAAAGAAACACTGCAGCCTGTGCATGAGGATGCTGCCAGCCAAACTACAGGTAACTCTTGAACCATCATTCACCTCAACTTTCTAAGTGTATAAGGATTTTCTATGTCAGGTAACGGTAACTGCTGTTACCCTTACCCTATGCGGACATTTTATCACAGTTCCGGATTGTCAGGTAACTGGTAGTACCGGACGTGCCTCGAAAGGCACGTCCGAATGTCTCTTTTTCAATTCATAATGTCCGCCGGTATAACGCTGTTACTCAAGCCCGGCCGCTGCCTTCTCCACCTGTCCTTTTCCGGCGTGAAAGGAGAGTTAACATTCGAGGCGACGCTGTTCATGGTAACAGGCTGGAAGGTAACAACGATGAGTGAGTTTCATGAAGGTGTGCCGGACAAAACCGGCACACCTTCCTGCATTTTCTTTTTTAGAACAAACCCTGTACTTTGCCGGTCTTGGTATCGACATCGATTCTTCGGTAAGCCGGGTCTGAGCTGGTTCCGGGAAGCAGTGAGATAGAACCGGCCATCGGGCAAAGGAATTTGGCGCCCGAGTAGATGAGGATGTCCCTGATGGGAAGTCTCCATCCCTTGGGAACACCTTTCAGCGACGGTTCATGGGTAAGGCTCAGGTGAGTCTTGACCATCATGGTTGCATATTCGTCGTACTTCTTATCAGCTTCGAATTTCTTGGCTTTCGCTTCCGCGTCCGCACTCCAGTCGACGCCGTCGGCACCGTATACCTGGGTTGCGATAAGGTTGACGCGGTCTCTCAGTTTCATCTCGTTCGGATAGAGGAACTTGAATTCCTGTTCATCGTCACAAGCTTCTTTGACGGCATCGGCGAGTTCAAGCGCACCATCGCCGCCATCAGCCCAGTGGCTGCTCTCGGCTACGCGGGCACCGGCCGCTTCCGCAGCTCGTTTGATAACGGCAACTTCTTCAGCGGTATCGGTATGGAATTTGTTGATACAGACAACCGGATTGATACCGGATTTCCTGATAACATTGATGAAGTGAAGCATGTTCGGGAGACCGGCTTCAACCAGTCCGACATTCTCTTTGGTGTACTCTTCAGGCAGTTTCAGGCCGGCAACAACTCTCGGGCCGCCGCCATGCATCTTCAATGCCCGGACAGTGGTGGTGAGTACCGAAACATGCGGTTTCAGTCCGCTGTAGCGGCATTTTACATTCCAGAATTTTTCGAAGCCGATGTCAGCCGCGAATCCACTCTCGGTGACATGGTAATCGAACATCTTGAGGCCGATTCTGTCGGCGATGATTGATGACTGGCCGACGGCGATATTGGCGAACGGTCCGGCGTGGACCAGGCAGGGCTGGTATTCAGCCGTGCACATCAGGGTCGGATTGATGGTGTTCTTCATCCAGGCAGTCATGGCGCCGCCGACTTCAAGGTCTCCGGTCGTGACCGGATTGCCTTTTTTGTCGTAAGCAACCGTGATTTCATCCATTCTCTTGCGAAGATCGGCAAGATCGGTGACGATTGCCAGCATCGCCATTAACTCGGAACTGACGGCAATACCGAACTTGGACTGCATCAGGAAGCCGTCCATCTTGCCACCCAGGCCGATAATGATGTTTCGGAGGGACTGGGCGCAGAAATCGATAATCCAGCCCATTTCAACCCTGGTCGGGTCGACGTCGAGACGGCGCATCCTGGTCAGTTTCTGCAACCTCTCGTCATCGTAGTTTCTCTCGTGCTGCATCCTGGAGGTCAGGGCAACCATCGCCAGGTTGTGAGCGTTCATGATATCGTTGATGTCGCCCGTCAAACCCATCGAGAACTCGGTCATCGGAATAAGGAGGGAGTTTCCGCCACCGGCTGCCGTACCTTTGATATTCATGGTCGGGCCGCCCGACGGCTGACGCAGCGCGCCGCCAACATTGTAACCGCGTTTTCCCAGGCCCTCGATTAACCCGCAGGATGTCGTGCTCTTGCCTTCGCCGAGCGGGGTAGGAGTGATTGCGGTGACTTCAATGTACTTGCCATCCGGCCTGTTCTGAAGCCTGTCGATTATTTTTAGAAAGTCCAGTTTTGCGATTCTCCCGTAGGGAAGAACCTCGTCTTTTTGCAGATTCAGCTTCTCTCGCCATTCATCCGGCGTCGGCATGTTTACTTCTGCCGCTTCGGAGATTTGCCAATCCTGCATCTTGGTCGCGTCGTACGCCATAATTCCTCCTTAATTATTTTACTGTTTTATTAACACGTTTCCCCGTTTTCGGAGAAATCCGGTGTTTCAACGTCCGGCAGTCACTCCGGTACTGCCTTCTCCTGAATTGTTAATCTGCCA
>CAZOGR010000233.1:0-2529 GCA_964579355.1 uncultured Dehalococcoidales bacterium
ACGCCATGATGAACGCCGCTAAAGAATTCGGCACCTACAAAAAATAGAGGAAAAACAAAGAGTGAAAAAGAGGAGGCTGAAGAAGTCTCCTCTTTTTTATGAGTTCGAAGCGAACAGCATCTCTTTCAGCGTCTTTAAATTTACCACATCTTCAAGGTTGTACTTGAGCAGGGTGTCGAGGGCTTCGAGGTCGCCGGAGTACAGGTACCGGTTCCAGAGAACGATTGCTATCTGTCCGTTCACATCGGGTAACTCCCGCTGAATGCCAAGCTGCTTTTCCACCCCCTTCAAGCCGCCGTACAGCTTCCTGCGCCAGCAATGAAACATCAGGTCGCAATGCTCGTACCTGTCTTCGAGGTTAATGCCGAGATGGTGGTTGATGAACGGCAGGTCGAACCGGTGCCCGTTATAGGTGTAAATGGTATCGACGCCTTCGAGGGTGTTCAGGACATCGATACGGGTGATGTCTGCCCCGACAAGCTGGACTGACCTTGTTTCCATACCCGAACAGATATAAAAGCCGATAACGGTAATGTCGCTCCCCCCGGGGGAAAGCCCGGTGGTTTCGATATCGACATACGCTTCGACAGGAAAATCCAAACATCCCCTCCTCGGGAATACTACCCCTGATTATACACCATCGGTGCCTTACACCCGGTATTTCAGGAGTTCTTTCGGTTGGTACGGAACGCGCCGGGTGGCGCATTTCGGGTCCGGACAGAGCAGACAGCGTTCGAGCCGCTCGGAGGTTTCGAAAAAGATACCGGAGGTCGATTTCTCAGGTACCATCAGGTGATGCTCCGAAAGCCGGACGCCGATTTTCCCGGTCACATCGCCGAGGATTTGAAACAGCTTCCTTTGCTGCTCGTTCGGCCCGAGGGCTTCTCCCGGCCCGACATGGGTTAACTGCTTGAGCTTATAGGTTTCAATCAGGTGCTGTTGAAGATACTCGGCAGATGTCATCAGCACCATCTGCTTGAGCTGGTTCATGATGTAGTGCCGTAAAAAATCGCTTTTCGGGGACGTCACCTCGTCCAGCTCCGCGCCGCAGGTCGCCACGTACGGGTAGACGGTTTCATCCGGGAAAAATTTCAGGGTCGGCACCCAGCAGGTCAGTTCCACCCCTTCGACAACGATGTTTTTCCCGTCATTCGTCGCTTTTGAGAGTTTGTATACCGCCTTGGGGACAGCTTTTTCGTTAACCAGCTCCGTCAGTTCCCTCACCATGTCGCTGATTCGCCGTTCCTCGATACGCAGCCTCAGTCTCTTGAAAACGTCTTCAGGTTCGAGACGCACGGGAATTGTATTCAGGACAATCAGGTCTGGTTCGTTACTCAACTGCTCCGCCTTTCCGGTACTTCACTAATTGAGCCTGTCAGCTCTTCATATTGGTGAACTGGAGAGGGACGTCGTATTTCTGTTCCCGAAGCAGTTTCATAATAGCCTGGAGGTCGTCAATTTTCTTGCCGGTAATCCTCACCTGGTCTTCCTGCAGCGCCGGCTGTACCTTCAGTTTCTGCTCCTTGATAAGCTTAACGATTTTCTGGCCGGTTTCCTTGGAAATACCTTCTTTTATCCGGATATCCCTCTTGGCGGCATTATGGGAGGTCGGTTCAATCTCTTGGATATCGAGGCATTTCGGATCAATCTTGAACCTGACGCACTGCTCCTGGAGCATTTCCGTTACCATCTTGACCCTCGGTTCGTCACCGGTGGCAATGTGGATATTCTTCTCTTTCCGGTCGAACAGTATCTCGGATTTAACATTTTTAAAGTCGAATCGGGTCGAAATTTCTCGCTTGACGTTATTGATGGCATTATCCATCGCCTGAAGATCAACCTTGCTGACCACATCTACTGACGGCAAATCGGTACCTCCCCGCTTATTCAGCTTTCTCTATCAATTTTACCATGAAAAGAAAAGAATATCCGAACGGAGAAAGGCTTCGAACGTTTTTTCTCAGTTCGGAATTTGTGTGATAATTGTCATGTGATTCATACTTGTGTTACCGGTATCATTGGTTACGGTAAAAAGGTAAGAAGGAGGTAAGGAATGTTGAAGCGAATCTCTGGCACAGGTAAAGGGAGAAAAACAGGTATTATTCTGCTGATGCTGCTTCTCTTCGCTTCCTTGGCGTCGGTATCCTGCAAAAGCGCTCTTCCGGGGGAAATAATCGATAACGAAAAAATCTGGAAAGACCAGAAACTGACGAGTTATGACTTTACCCTGGAACGGCAGTGCTTTTGCCCGGAAGACTGGCGGGGACCGGTGAATATACAGGTACGTAACGGAGACGTTGTTTCCGTGACCTATGTCAGCAACGGACAAACCGTAACGGAAGAGAAGTTCGACGAAGTCGATACCGTTGACGAGTTGTTTACGCTGCTGAAGAATGCCTACCAGGGAAAAGGCGATTTCGACCGGAAAGCGGATTCGGTGCAGGTAACCTACCACAAGCAGATGGGGTACCCGGTCAGCCTGTATATCGATGTCTCGTACCAGATGGCCGATGAAGAACAGGGTTACGC
>CAZOGR010000234.1:0-2527 GCA_964579355.1 uncultured Dehalococcoidales bacterium
ACCGGAAACAGAGGTGTCTGATTATTGAAGACACCGGGGATAACGACGTCCGTGTAGCCGAACCGGTCGAGGTATTCTCTCATCAGCCTGGGGGTGATGCGCGTCCAGGCAATATCCTGTGCCATGTTGCCCATGCAGTGAAGCTGGGGAACGACGCTTTTCACTCCCTGTTCGGCAGCCATCAGTGTATCCACAACAAGGCAGGCAATATTAACACTAAGAGGAAAAACACCTGAAGGAACGAAGCCATGCAGGTCGGTGGTGATAATCGCCCCCCGCTCGCAGTAATAGCCAGCCAGCCGGTTGGTGTAGGTGGTATGGAGCATGCAGTCCGCCAGCGACCGTTTCTTTTCGTAGCTGCCAAATTCGAGAAAGGCGCTTTTCCCGGAAGCAGTCATACCGGAGGCGAGGGCTATCTCCATGGCCAGCTTGCCGCAGCCGCGCGGGCTGAAGGAGGCATCGACGCTTTCAATAACTGTCCGGGTATTTTTCACGCCGTGGTTGACGATGGGGAAACCGTTCAGGAGCGGTCTGCCGGTACGAATCGATTCTTCGAGGGCTGACTGGACTTTTTCGAACTGGTAAGCGCGGGTGTAACTATCGGTAGTGACCGGAACGTGCCGGACACCGGCATCCACCAGCGTTTTCACCAGGGCTATTTCATCTTCGAGAACCGGCGTTCCCGCCCTCGGCCAGACTGTAGTTCTCCCTTCCTCATGAATCTTCTGCGTGACTTTCATAAAGTTTTTACTGTCCGGCAGGTTCCTGGAGTACTCCACCGCCTCATCCAGGTTCACTTCCCGGCCGGTCGGCCACTGAGCAAGTACCTCTTTTCGCATCTCCAGGAATTCTTTTTCCGGAATACGTTTTTGGCTGATTTCAGTTTCCATATTCACTCCTGGTTTATTCTCCGTCCGCGATAAACGAAAAGTATTAAATTACTTCTTCCTCCCGGAGGGTTTCGATTTCCTCCCAGGTATAGTTCAAAACATCTATCAGAATTTCCTCGGTGTGCTGCCCGAAACCAGGCGCGAAAGTCCGGATACCAGCCGGTGTTTCGCTGAAACTAAGGGGAAAGCCGGTCATTTTTACCCTGCCAATAGAGGGGTGGTCGATATCGACGATGTAGTTATTCAAAGGAATTTGCGGGTCGGAGACTAATTCATTGAGTTCGTTGATGGGAGAGAATGCCATGCCCTCGCCTTTTTTCTCAAGGATATCAAGCCATTCCCGTCGGTTTTTCGTTCTGAACTGCCGGTCGAGAATCTCTGTTAGTTCGAGGCTGTTATCGCGCCGGTTTTTCGCCGTGGCAAATTTAGGGTCGTTCTCGAGATGGCCTATTCCCATCGCCCCGCAGAAAGCATGCCAGAAACGGTCGGACTGCGCCTCGCATAACAGCAACCATTTCCCGTCAGCGCACTGGTAATGATTGGCCAGGGGATTTTTCAACGTTTTCCGGGAAGCGCGGGGCATGGAGCGGCCGCGTAAAAGAGTAACGTTAACGTTATACGCCTGCATGTGAATACCGGAACCGAGCAGGGAAACCTCGACCTTCTGCCCGATGCCCTGCCTGTCCCGGGCGAGGAGGGCGGCCATGATACCTTCAGCCAGAATCGTGCCGGTAACCTGGTCGAAGAGTACCCCGGTAATCTGCTGAGGAGGACCGTCCGGTTCACCGACGGTCGTCATGACGCCCGAGCGGGCCTGAGCGATGGCGTCATACGCCCGTTTCCTGCTGTCCGGCCCAGATGAACCGTAGCCGGTCGCCAGACCGTAGATAAGCTGTGGATTAACCTGTTTAAGGGTTTCGTAACCGATATCGAGATTATCGATTGCAGGCAGCGAATAGTTGGTACAGAAGACATCGGCCACCGCTACAAGCTGACGGAGTAGTTTTCTACCCTTCGATTTCTTCAAATCGAGGGTCATGCTCCTCTTATTGCGATTGGCCGTTTCGAAGAGGATATTCGTCCCGTCCGGCATTATCATCCCCCGGCCGAAAGTCGCTTCCATTCCCCTAACCGGGTCGCCGGTGACCCGGTCTTCGATTTTTATAACATCTGCTCCCAGGTCACCGAGGATATAGCAGGCAGAGGGTGCACTGAGATAGCCTCCGCATTCGACGATTCGTATTCCGGATAAAGGACCGGGCATAATGGTACCTCCGGTTGGAGCTGAGCTACATTAACAGCCTCAACTCTTTCAATTCTTCTTCCGACGGCTCCGGTACATCAGTGACCGGTTCCGTTATGTTCAACGGCCATGAACAGTTTTCCTGAATTCTCTGGATTCTTCGTTCGAGGCTGGTTTTGTCTGCATCCGGCAGACAGGCTACCAGCCGTAATTCCTCTTCACTTGCCGGTTTTTTGAATATTCCCATAGTAGAGATGACCTTCGTAACATGGCTGCCGGGACAGGTGATGTAGGGCATCTTTTCGGTAAAACGGTCTTTTGCCTGGTTGAGAATAACGATAACTTCCCGGGCATTTCCGGTATCATTTGCCCCCCCGGAACCGACAAGGAATCG